>DAIPZW010000127.1:0-5264 GCA_036781965.1 Bacteroidales bacterium | reverse complement strand
ATCCTCGATTTTTTGGAGCTATTAAAGAAGTTTCTTCAGAAATTACTCAAACCGAATTGAAATTGGCAGCATACATTCGACTAGGTCTATCTATTAAACAAATTGCTCAGATGACTAATGTAGCTCCTCAGTCAGTAAAAATGAGCAGACACCGTCTTCGTAAAAAACTAACGTTGGATTCGGATCAAAACTTAGACGCTTTTATTCAAAGTTTATAGGTTTTTATATAGGTTTCGCTTATCGTGTCAGTAAAATAAATATCTTTGCATAGTTATATTGTATTTTAAACCTCTGGAGATAATTCATGTTTAAAATATAACAGGGTTAAATAAAAACCACAACTTAAAAACAGACAGCCATGAAGAAAATAATCTTTTTATTAATGATCGTATTCGCAACAAGTTGCGCTACAGTCAGACCAACGTATGATATAAATGACTTAACAGTAGGAATGAGAAGAAGTCAAGTTGAAAGTCTTATCGGCCCTTATGAGCGTCTTCTTAGTATTACCCAAACTCCTTATGGTTATCAAGAAGTATTTCAATACAGAAATTATTATAACCGCCTATTTGCCTTAGAATTTATGAACGGCGAACTACTTACTGCTTATTATCTTTATGATGATGATTATTGGTATCCTATGAATTATAATTATTATCCTTCTTACGGACAATGTGTCTTTCCTCCGAACTATCGTCCTAATAAGCCTTCGCCTTCTCCTCCTAGTCATAACAATAGACCCCAAAGCAATAATAATAACAACAATAATAACTATTTGCCTCCTGCAAAAGAACGAGAGCCGGCTAATCAAAATTCGAGAAGTAATATAGGTTCAGGCTCGCAAAAAGAACCTGCTAAGAACAATCAAGGTTCAAGTAATAATAGTAGCGAAAGACAACCGGCAACTTCTACTCAAACAAATAATAACAATTCAAGTAGTAGCAGCGGAAGAACTTCATCGAGTTCAAATAATCGCTCGTCAAGCTCGTCTTCAAATTCGAGAACCTCAAGCAGTTCTTCTTCGTCGTCTTCCTCAAGAGAAACAAATAGTTCAAGGTCTAGCAATGTTTCTTCAGGAAGTGGTTCAAGAACTTCAAGTAGATCAAGCAGTAGTAGCGGAAGGTCTTCTTCTAACGAATCAAACAGTAGAAATAACAATGGATCCGGATCCTCTAGGCGATAAACAGGTAATCCTTCACACCTGTTGCGCCCCTTGTTCGGCGGCAATTATTGAATATTTATTACTCAATGATTATCGCCCTACTTTGTTCTTTTATAATCCGAATATATTCCCTTTAGAAGAATACGAAAAGAGGAAAGAAGAATTGAAGAGCTATGCAACATCTCTAGATATACCTTTTATGGACGGAGATTATGATCACGAATCTTGGTTAAATGCAATAAAAGGATTAGAAAATGAACCGGAAAGGGGATTGCGTTGTTTGGAATGTTTCAAATACCGGTTACTTGCATCGGCTTCCTTAGCATCGAAATTAAAAATTAACTTGTTTACTACGACATTAGCTTCTTCCCGCTGGAAAAGTTTGGAACAAATAAACGAAGCTGGTAAATGGGCAACAGAACAAGTCAATGATGTTTCTTTTTGGAATAGGAATTGGCGTAAAGAGGGCTTAAGCCAACGAAGAAATGAATTATTGAAAGAAAATAATTTTTACAATCAAACTTTTTGTGGCTGTGAATTCAGCCAATAAACACGCTAATTATTAAAAGATGGAATTTTTGATTATTATAGGTCTGATTATTTTGAACGGACTCTTCTCTATGTCCGAAATAGCTGTAGTATCTGCGCGAAAATCCAGCTTAAAGAAAGATGCAAAGCAGGGAAACAAAGCAGCACAATCAGCATTAGACCTTTCTGAAAACCCAAATAATTTTCTTTCGACGATTCAGGTAGGTATTACTTTGATAGGAATCGTAACCGGTATGTATTCCGGAGATGTTTTAGCAGGGAAAGTAAGCCCTTGGGTAGTTAGTTTAGGGGTTTCGCCTGCTATCGCCTACCCTACAACCAAGATAGTTATTGTGATTTTGGTTACTTATCTGACTATTGTCTTTGGAGAATTATTACCAAAGCGTATTGGGATGGGTGCTGCCGAAAAAATATCTAAATTGATTGCCCGTCCAATGAATTATCTTTCTTATATTGCTTATCCTTTCGTTTGGATTCTTTCAAAAAGCACATCCGGACTGACAAAACTCTTTGGAATAAAAGAACAAGACAATAAGATTACGGAAGAAGAGATAAAAACTTTGATAAGAGAAGGGGCTGAAGACGGGGAAGTTCAGCAAGTGGAGCAAGATATTATGGAGCGTGTCTTTAATTTAGGAGATCGAGATTTAGAATCCATAATGACTCCTCGCCGCGAGGTAGAATGGATCAATGCTAACTTTTCAAAAGATGAATTACAAGATTTTTTAAATAAAAGTGATTTCAGCAAATATCCCGTTGCCGAAGGAGATTTAGAGCATATTATAGGAATTGTTCATGTAAAAGATATTTTCAAACATATCAATTCCGAAAATTTTAACATCAACAAGTTAGTTAAACCGGTTCATTACTTTTATGAAAGTAAACAAGTATATTCTGCACTGGAACAAATGAAGCAGAATCAGGATTATTTTGCTATTATTACCGATGAATTCGGAACTTTGAGTGGGATAGTATCTTTAAAAGACATTATGGAGGCTATCATCGGAGATATGCCCGAATTGGATGAAGATCCGGAGATTATTATGCGCAAGGAAAACTCTTATTTGATTGACGGACAAATTCCTTTTTATAATTTCCTACAATACTTCAAGCAAAGCGACCTTTATTCTCTTTATGATTTCAATACTTTAGGCGGATTGATCCTCGAAGAATTGGAACATATTCCGAAAGCCGGCGAAGATTTGGCTTGGAGAAATTTTCATATCGAGATAATTGATATGGATGGACCTCGTATTGATAAAGTATTAGTAACCTTACTTGATGATACTACTTCGCCAGCAACCTAAACCCAATACGACAATAAATACATTTCTTCTTTTCGCAATATTCTTTCTTTAATTGAATAATAGTCTGCGTATCAGCAGCATTATTTGCTTTTAGACCAATCTGAGAGTAGTTTGTAATGATATGATTTCTCTCGGGAGGAAGAGATTCAAGCAATTGAAATGCTTTTTCCATATAGACAATGGAACCTTTCTCTTTTCCATAAGCAAACAAAATAGGCACTAGTACATTAATCAATAAGATTTGGATGGCCGAATTACCTAAAACTTTTGGTTTTCTAGGAGACTCTTTTCCGAAAAGATAGTGTGTCATCCAATATTCAGGTAATTCGGAAATAAAGAAAGGAGCATAATCCCGAATATTATTTACAATTAATAATTTAGAAAAGAGTTGTGGCACTGATCTTACTAAATTTGCCAACTGTGCTATTTTAATATGTGGAAAATTATTAGGTCTCATACGCAAACTCTTGAAATTATGAGCTTCTAAGGGATTCAATTTATATTTTTTCCGAAGGAATAGATATTCTTTCTGTAAGCTTCGATAATATTCATCTTCAATTGATTCTTCTAATAGTCCGGCTTGTCCGAAAAACAGGGCTTCTACCTGAAATGAAGAGTCGGCATGTTTACCTATACAATATAAAGGTAAACTTTTCGCCAATCGCTCGAAAATATCGTTATTTATGCCAAAACCAAAGTAACGCGCGAGGGTAATATAAAAGACTTCGTTCCAATCATTCTTGTATTGTTCCAAATAAAGTTGTATGCTATTTGTCTTTCTTTCTAGTCTTTCCGACAATAAAGCATTCTTCCAATCAGATATATAAATAGAATCAATATTTATTAATTTAGAAGAACAGGGAATCTCTAATGTAGAGTGAATAAGAGTATGATAATTATCTCGAATATACTTTGAAACAGGCATTTCCCATTGAGGAATGATTTGCTTTTTCTTATTTTCAACTTCTTTATCGCTTACTTCCACCACATGAAGGATTACAGATTCATAAGCCTTGTCTTTTTCATGATTATGACGATACCAATCCGACGCTCGGCAGTGTATTTCCACATTTCCAACCCAAATTCTATTATCTATCTTTATTTTAGCGTTAAAAAAATCAGGACCTGCATTTGTATTATAGATTCCGGGATCTATAATTTCTAAAGAAAAACCCTGAATGGTTTGCAATGTTCCGGCAGGATATAGTTTATACCTCCAGACATAATGAAGTAAGGATTCCATTGTATGGTTAAGATTTTGATTTATTCACACAAAGGTAAAATGAAAAATTGGAATATTCACTAATTACACGTATTTTTGCGCAACAATACAAAACAAAAAAAGAACTGTCATGAAAAGAATCGTGTTTATACTTGCGCTTATTGCCACTTTTTCATTCATTATGAGTTTATCTTCTGCTTTTGCTCAAAAAGCACCAAGATTAACAGAAATGAGATCTATGGAAGATGGAGAACATTATACTATGTTGAACGAAGAAAAGACTTGTATCTTGAAATTCTCCTATAAGACAGGGAAAGTAGTAGATACATTGTTCGACATAAAGAAGTCAAGAGAAAACAAAATAGAAGTGATCGACGATTACATCATCAGTCCTAGCGGACATCACATTCTTGTTTGGGAAGAAAAAGAATATCTGTATCGTCGTTCTTGGCAAGCTGAAGTTTATCACTATGATATTCGTCGAAACTACCTGAAACCAATATCAGACAATGGAGGGAAAATCATGTGTCCTGTATTTTCTCCCAACGGAAGGCTTTGTGCTTTCGTCCGTGATAACAATCTTTGGATAAAAAAGTTCGATTATGACACCGAGATTCAGATAACTAAAGACGGAGCTTTCAATAAAATATTAAATGGACAAACAGATTGGGTCTATGAAGAGGAATTTACAATCACTCATCTAATATCTTGGGCTCCCGAAAATAACTTATTAGCATTTCTAAAGTCTGACGAGTCGGAAGTTCCTAGTCATGACATGCAAGTATTTGACGGAAGTTTATATCCTTCTATTTATACTTATAAATATCCTAAGGCAGGGCAAAATAATTCCCGCGTAGCTTGTTATGTTTATAATGTAGATACAAAAGATACTAAGAAAATGAATGTTCCATTAGATGAAGATGGATATATTCCTATGGTTCGTTTCACAAAAGACCAAACACAATTGGCAGTAATGACCTTGAATCGTCATCAAAATCTTTTCAGAATGTATTTTGTCAATCCA
>DAIPZW010000126.1:0-5269 GCA_036781965.1 Bacteroidales bacterium | reverse complement strand
CCTGCACTATCTCTTAATCCGGCTATTCCAAAATATTTGCGGAGAGTACCTTTAACAGTAAGTGATTTTTGATAATTATCCGGATTATCTACTAAGTTTACTAATGTACGTAAGTCTTTTCCTGCCGGAAGATTAACTACTACACATTTAGTATAATCAGTTTCATTTGGAGAATCAGCTATTAATACATTTGTATTCAAATCCCAACCGGAAGTTACGCCAAGCCATACATCATCAGCAGAAGCTATTGTTGTCTTTCCATTTTTTACGCTACCTACAATATATCCTTTAGTCCAAGTTGCAGGATCTCCGGTAGTACCTTGATTAGCTATGGCTTGAGCAACAGAGTAAGGTTTGTCAGAAGCAGAACCATCTCCATCACCTCCCGGTTCAGGATCAGTTCCTCCGGTGCCTTTAGGAGTATAATCTTGAACATTCTTGATACCATCTAATCCATTATATTTTTCAAAAGCACCATATAAAGTAATTTTTGTCTTTAAGATAGCGGCATTAAGCATTGGACTTAAGTCCGTTCTCATATCTCCTGCTGATAATTGTACACATACGGTATTGTCTTTATTTGTTTCATTAGGAGAATCAGCAATAAGTAGGTTTACGTCTGTATAGAAAGGAGCTTCAAACTTAGCGAAGTTGTTTGGATAAATATCCGCACCATTTTCATCTTTTCCTTCCCAAATACCTACAACATAACCTGCAGCCCATTTGAAATCAGTATTGTTTTTTGCTCCTTGATTAGCCTTAACATTAATAATATTATAAGGATTTCCTTGACTTCCGTCTCCGTCACCTCCCGGTTCAGGATCAGTTCCTCCACCTCCATTTTTAGGAGTATAATCTTGAACATTCTTAATACCGCTTAATCCATTGTATTTTTCAAATGAACCGTAAAGAGTAACTTTTTCTCCTAATATGGCAGCATTGTTCATTGGACTTAAATCAGTTCTCATTTGTCCTGCTGATAATTGTACACAAACAATATTAGTTATATTAGTTTCAGTAGGAGAATCAGCAATCAAAATATTAACATCTGTATAGAATGGAGCTTCAAACTTAGCGAAGTTGTTTGGATAAAGGTCGTTGCCATTGGCATCTTTAGATTCCCAAATACCTACTACATATCCGGTTGCCCATAAGAAGTTATTATTTGCAGAAGCACCTTGATTTCTAACAACATTAGCTACAGAATAAGGATTTGCTTGAGTTCCGTCTTCAATAGTTTCATTTCCTTCTAATTCAAATTCGCCTGAAGTTCCTGTTGCAACTACTAAACCCGCTGCTCCTAATTGTTTCTTCAAAGCTCCGGTTACTTTCAATACTTTACCTAAGTTACCTTCATTAGTAACTAAGTTTACTGCTGCTCTAATATCTGAGTTTTCAGGTAGATTAACTACTACTACTTTTGTCCAATCTCTTACATCAGCACTTTCTGCTAATACTACAGTATTGTTTAACTGAGCAGGAATTCCCCACACGATATTGTCATTACTAGTGATTGGATTAGAATTATTAACCCCACCAGCTACAGAACCTACAATATATCCTTGTATCCAACCGGATAGATCATTGTCTTGATTGCTTACAGTGTAAGGAATAGTCCAAGGTGAAGTTTTTGAACCTAATCCGTCACCAACTCCGAATCGAGTAGGAGAGCAATCCAATGAATCACGGAAAATAATTTGATAAGTAGAGTTGAAAACAGTTAATAGACCGGTTACAGAACCAACACCTTCCGGCATAATATCACTTGCGAAGTCTGCAGCACTACTATTACGAGCTATGATAGTGGATCCATCTTTTACAGATACTATTGTTTTACTTAATGTTTGTACTCCTCCGGAAGCTGAAGCTTCTGAGAAAGTTTCTTCTCCTCCTTTTTCAAAATATACATTAGTAAGAGTAACAATTCTTCCTACATAAGAAGAAGAGATTTGATCAATAGTCATGGATGTTTCTTCTACTAAACTAGAATCAGGTCTTCCATTCTTGAAAGCATGTTGTTCAAATTTTACAGTCGAACATCTTCCGATAGCACCATTATATTCATCTCCAATTTGAGGGTAGCCTCCATAAAGACCGAAATATAAGCCATTCAATTCGATAAACATTTCTTGTCCAAGACGATATTTACCATAAAGATTGTTTTCGTCAATACTTAAACAAATACCTCCGGTTTCGTCTTCAATTTGAATTTGTTTGTATAGGTTACCCGAAACATCATTGGCAGTTACAATACCTCTTATGATAAGAGTCTTGTCAGCATCATCAATAAGAACTAATAATTGTCCTGCATATTGATCTTTCAACTCTTGTATAGTCATGTTTGCCTCTCCATGATATACAGGAGTAGTTATAGGAGGCATATCATAATCTCTTTCGTCACACGCTACAAACACTAAAGATAGTGATAGCAGTAAGAATAAATAATTTTTAATTGTTTTCATCTTTATATTTGTTTTTTTTTGTTATTCAAAATTAAAATCTCAATCCGGCATTCAAGAATACATTAAATCCTTGTGCATAATAATACTTACTTGGGAATTTACTTGCATCACCATCTGAATAGTCGAAGCGACTTTGTTCATATCCTCCTGTTTTCATTTTCTTATTATTCAGGATGTTTTGGAACTGACAGTTAAGATTCAAAGTGTATTTTCTATTTATACGAATAGATTTACCTACGGAGAAGTCTAATAAGAAACCTCCTTTGAATTTTTCTTGTTTCAATATGCTATGAGCTATATCTTCCCATTCTTCTTCTGTTTCAGTTACGAAGTCCACGGCTTGTGCAGTTCTTCTGTTAGGAGATAAACCGATGTAAGTATTATCAAAAGCATTTAAATTAAGGTCGAAAAACCAATAATTATAAAAAGCATGTAAACCAATGCTTCCTGCTAATTCAGGTGTAGCTCCCACGTGATAGTTCTTTAAGTAAACAGTTTCAGAGAAGTCTTCGTCCAATCCGTTTTCGTAAGATGCATAAGCAGTAGGACGATTTGTATAGAAATACTCAGAAACTGTTCCTGCTACAGAAATCGAAAAGATAGAATTTAATTTAGTTTCAAGAGCAAACTCAATTCCTCTATGCGTTTTATCTACCCCTGTAAGAGAGTAGTTAAGTAAACTTCCTGATCCGGAAGCTCCATCATAGTAATAAGAATAGCGTTGAGTTTGATCTTTGAAGTTAGTTTGGAAGGCAGTAAGTCTTCCTCTAAATATAGGAGTCGAAAGATGATAAGATATATCGGCTGCAAATACTTTTTCTTCTTGTAAATTTGGTATGATATTATCTTTAATACGAACAGATACATATGAATTGTTAGCTAATGGAGGTAACGTACTGTAAGAAATATTTCCTGAAAACATATGTCGTCCATCTAATTTATAAGTAGCTCCAAATTTAGCAGAATAAGTAATGAAATCATGCATATCTCCTTTTCCGTAAGAATTTTCAGGAGCACGTCCGTTTTGCATATTGCCATGACGATAGAAGTTGGTATAGTCTAACTTAAATCCATAGTAATAATCCCATTTGTTGTAACGATAATTGTTTTGGAACCAAACATTTGCATTTTTTACAAAAACATTGTAGTCATATCCAAAGCGATCTCCTTCAGTAACTAATCTATCCGGGTTTCTTAAATCGTTTTGCTCAAGACCCTCATAATAGTTTTCTTTTACTTTCTCTCTTATAGAATAAGTATCAATGTCTTTAAAGAATTGACCACCTAATAGGTCGTCCATTATTTTATAAAACATACCTTTAGACATAGATCCTTCGATTCCTGCAGTAAATGTATTGTTTTCAGATATTCTTGAATTGATAACAGAGTTAAGTGAAAGCATTAATTGATTGCTATGACGTTCTTCTACATAATAAGAAGAAGCTTCGTTTTTAGCAGGATCAAAAGCATTGCCTAAGTTATGTTGATACAATTGCTCCCAATTAATTTGAGCTCTACCACCATTTTTCCAAGCATCTTCATATAAAAGAGCATCTTCATCATTTGTTTGCCAACTTGGGAAGTAACGATAATAATCAGGACGAGGATCAGCAGCATTGTCCCAGCCTAAAGCAGTAGATCCATACATAGTATATTTAAATCCTAAGCTGGTTGTTAAACGTGTATTTTTGTCAAACTGAAGTTTATGAGAAAGAATCGCTGCAGGTTCATAAGCTGTTACGATACGAGAGTTTCTTTTCTTTCCGTCTTGCCATCCCCAATAAGAGTTATATTGATAATCTCCTGTCAGGTCTATTGTTTCTTGTGTATTAGCCGATTGTTGAGCCCGTTGAGTAGGAGATCCTAAAGTAGTAAAGGAAATACTATGTTTCTTGTCAATTATTTTTTCAATAGAAAAGAAATAACCCAAGCTATTATAAAAAGTTCCATCCACATAACCTTCATCTGCCCAGCGATAACCAACAGAACCTGTTACAGCCCAGCCATTATCCATTAATCCGGTAGAGAAAGTTCCCATTCCACGAAGCATATAAGCGCGATTGGTATAAGCTACACTCGCACGAACGCCGGGAGCATAGCTGGAAGCGTTGGTTATAATATTGCTACTTCCTCCAACTTGCCCATAAGTATAATTAGAAGCAGTTTGATAATTAACAATATCTTTGTTGCGAGTAGCGTCATTTAATCCGCCAATCAAACCATAACTGAAACCACCTCTTATCGGATCATTGAAGCGAATACCATTGATATATACATCCGAATAACGATTGTCATATCCACGAAGCTTAAAGCGCATAGCGGAAAAGTTGTAAGTCGTATTTGAGATGTAAACATCATTGGAAGAAGTCATTAAAGACGATACATTAAAGTCTCCTACATCAGAATCATCACCGAAGTTTTCTTCTTCAATCAGAATCAACGCGTCTTCGCCTAAGGAATTTACCCGTTGGCTAAAGTTCGGTGTTACATAAATTGACCCTATATCATTTGATTTATAAGGAACAATTTCCACAGGAAACTCAATAACCATGATATCCGGAGAACTTATAGAGATGGTTTCAGTTCCCGGAGCTACTTTCTCAAAAAGAAAGATACCATCAAGTCCGGTTTTAATTTCAAGTCCTGCATTTTTAAGCTGAACCGAAATTCCTTCGACAGGCTTACTGTTATTTGCATCAAGAATGACTCCTCTTAAAGAAGTCTCTTGAGCTATGGCAGTCAGCCCAATACATAAGAACAATAGAAAAAGTAAGTGTTTTCTCATTACATTTTTTATTAAAATATTA
>DAIPZW010000125.1:0-5322 GCA_036781965.1 Bacteroidales bacterium | reverse complement strand
AAAACATAAAACGGATAAAAATTTCATCTGTAACCGGACAAATGATTAAAGATTTTGTTCCGACCAACACTAATATATCTTTGTCAGAAATTCCTAACGGAGTGTATTTTATATCTTTAGAGGATGAAAATGACAATAGGATTGTACATAAAGTAATCAAGCAATAAAAACTATTTAAGATATCGAGAGAAAACAAAGAGACTATCCTGTGCTGTGCATCGGCTAACGGGGAAAAGCATCAGGTAATTAGCCGGAGCTTTGGTTTTGTTTCCAATTTTCATCCTCTGAGGATCGGGGCTTCATCCTCTGAGGATCAAGCTTAAAAGCTTTGAGGATGTTTTCTTGCTTGACATGGGAAGAAGAGAATCCCTATATTATAGGAGGCTCGCCCTCTACTTACAGTCTTACCCAGCACAATGCCAATGATAATTATCTTAGTTTGGACTCTACCGATCCGTTGTCTATCGCAGGCACAGCGCGGATAGCTCGTGGCGGTTACTGATAAAAATATAGTCCCCTTGAAGCGGTTTTTTCCCTTTCTCTTGTTCGATTAATTGGGTTTTGAGGACTTTATAAGGAGTATAATTCATTTCTTCAAAGAAAGAAAGGAGGCTAGCTTCGTTTTCCGCCCAAACTTCGACTTGTATTTTGGGGCGATGCTTTAGTATAAGCTCTTTCATTTCGGACAAAACCACAAATTCAAAGCCTTCAATGTCACATTTGATATAATCAATTTTTTCTAAATCCTTAAAAAGCTTGGAAGCTTGCTTCATCTCTGTGTCAAAAGTAAACTCTTGATTTGCCAATTCACCATCTTTTGATGAATCATATATGTGTGGCAGTCCGGTTCTTAGGTATCCTGTGTGAGGAGAAGAGACTAATTGAACGGTTTTCTCTTCAGTTCCCAAAGCATAAGGGAATAGTTGAATATTCTTCTTGTTCTTTGCTTTTTTATTGAATACTTGATTGTAAATTTGAATGGGTTCGACCGATAGAACCTTGCCGTTTTCGCCTGTCCACCGAGAAAAAAGGATAGAATAATAGCCGAGATTGGCTCCAATATCAATGATTGTGTCGCCTTTTCGGATTAATTTTTTCACGTAATAATGATAATCATAATTCCGACTGAATTTCAACAAGCCTATACGGTAAGAAAAAAAATAAGATTGCTGAAGAATGCGTAAATAACTTGCTAGGGGTAAAATTCTAAATATTGTTCTCTTAATCAGCTTTATCATCTTTTTGTGTATAATAGAGTGTTTAGTTTTTATTTGCCGGATCAAGAACAATATCTGCCCTGCCCATGAATACGCCTCGTTCGCCGTTTTGAGTAATAACTACATCCTTTTCATCGAGGTTTTTTATAATTACGGCTTCTTCTAGAAAAGTATGAGAATGTCCCCCAAGAATAAGATCAATGTCTTTTGATTGTTTCGCTAAAACAGTATCATCGATGATTTCTTTATTTGGAAAGTAGCCTAAATGGGAAAGACAAATGACCAGATCGCATTCTTTCTCATTTTTAAGAAGAGCCGCTGTTTCATTAGCCGATGAAATAGGATTTAAATAGGTCATCCCTTCGTAATTACTTTCGCTAATTAAAGAAGCAGGGTTTGGACTGAGACCGATAACCCCGATTTTTATATTTTCTCGTTCTATAATAATATATTTCTCGGTCATTCCATCCAAAATAGTTGCACTGAAATCTAAATTAGTCGATAGAAACGGGAAATTTGCAGCACTTATCATCTCTTTTAAGGTACTTAGTCCATAATCAAACTCATGATTTCCGATAGCAACCGCATCTATTTTCATAAAATTCATCATAGCTATCTCGGCTTCTCCTTTGAATATATTGAAATAAGGAGTTCCTTGTACGAAATCTCCGCTGTGGAAGACCAATACATTGGAATTTTCTTCCCGTATTTGCCGAATGACGGCTTCTTGCCTTAATACACCTCCCTTGTTCGGATAATATTTATCATTATCCGGTATCGCTTCCAATCGACTGTGGGTGTCATTCATCGAAAGTACTACTAATGTTTTTTCCTGCTGGGCAAAAAGACTGAAGTTAATCAGTAATAATAATCCTATCGTCCAATGTCGCATCGATTTCTTTATGATTAGCGGTTTGTTTCTTTACATATTCAATCATTATATCGCGAAGAGTGATCCCCGAATCCTTTATCTCGGTCGCTTCAAGTAAAGCAACCATGCCGTCTTTGCCTCCTGCCAAATAATCTAAGGTTGCCACCTTGTAGGTCTTAGATTTATCTATCGCTTGTCCTCCTATTTTCAAGGAAGCAATCTCTTTGTTTTTAACAACAAGCTGTATCCCTTCAGACAATCCCTCTCCTCTGTTGGAAGCTATGAATTGAAAAAAATCTTCTACCGCTTCTGCCGGTAGTTCTAATAAGACTAAAGTATTATCAAAAGAATAGATTTCATAAATATTTCCCAATGAAATGGGACCTTTATTGAGAGTTGAGCGAATCCCTCCTATATTTACAACAGCAAAATCAGCTTGTCCCCACACTTCTTCTGCTTTTTGTTTCAAAACATCGGCTGTAAGATTGGAAAGAAGCCCTTGAGGCAAACCTTTTTCGAGTGTTCTTGCAGCAGTTCCTATTTCAATCTTCATTTGATTGTCTAAAGAAACTTTATACTTATCTAGTAAATTCTCCATTTCGGGATTTACGGACTGATCCCAAGTCGAATCTATCTCTATTCGGCTCGTAGTTATGGATTTTACTTCATAATGGGAACTTCCGCAGCTAATAACTGAGAATGAGAGTAATAAACAGAGAAAAAACTTAACAGGTTTCATCTTCTTTCTTTTCGGTTTTTTTCAAACGTTTGAATAAATCGGACGCAAAAACGAAATCGTTGAGGGCATCATTGGTAGAATCCATAATCTCTTCTTTTGTCCCTTGCCATTCTTTCTTTCCTTTGCGAAGAAAAATAATAGACTCTCCGATATTCATAACGGAATTCATATCGTGAGTGTTTACAATGGTCGTAATGTTATATTCTTTGGTGATGTCATAGATTAAATCGTCGATCAAAAGCGATGTCTTTGGGTCTAAGCCCGAATTAGGCTCGTCGCATAATAAGTATTTAGGATTTAATGCTATGGCTCTTGCTATAGCTGCCCTTTTCATCATTCCCCCGCTTATTTCAGATGGATATAAATGTCCGGCATCTTTCAATCCCACTCGTTCAAGACAGAAATTAGCTCGCATTTGTTTGTCTTTTCTACTATCAAGAGAAAACATATTCAAAGGAAACATTACATTTTCAAAGACTGTCATGGAATCGAAAAGGGCAGAACCTTGAAAAAGCATACCCATTTCACTGCGGAGCTTCTTTAATTCTTTCTTTTTTATATGGAAAAGATCTTTTCCATCGTATAAAACTTGACCGGAATCAGGAACAATCAGCCCGACGAGTATTTTCATAAAAACTGTTTTACCCGAACCGCTCTGTCCAATGATTAAATTGGTTTTTCCTGACTCAAAAACGGCGCTTATATCTTGTAAGACTTCTTTGTCTTCGAAAGTTTTTACTATATGTTTTGCTTCTATCATCAGGAAAGTAATAATTGAGTGAGAACCAGGTCTAAGAATAAAATCAATACATTGCAGGAAACCACCGAGTTTGTACTTGCTTTTCCAACTGCTAAGGCTCCTCCTTTTACATTATACCCCCAATAAGAAGATACGGACGAGATAACGAAAGCGAAGACCATCGTTTTTACAAATACATACCATAAATAGGTGGAACTGAACCAATATTGTATCCCGAACTCAAATTTAGCCGGAGTTATAATATCTGTTGCCCAAGAAAGAATAAATCCTCCAAACAATCCGAAGAATATACTCAAAACAACTAATATTGGAATAAAACCAACAAAAGCAACCACTTTCGGAAGGATAAGATAGTTGGCGGAATTAACTCCCATAATCTCCAAAGCATCTACTTGTTCGGTCACCCGCATGGTTCCTAATTCCGAAGATATATTAGATCCTACCTTACCTGCCAGGATTAAACACATAATGGTCGAAGAAAATTCCAACAAAAGTATTTCCCGCGTAACAAATCCGGTGGTAAACTCCGGAATCATCGGAGAATTAATATTTAATTCTATTTGCATCGTGATAACAGCTCCTATAAATAAGGAGATAAAAATAACAATGCCGATAGAATCAATAACAAGTTTGAAAACTTCGGTTACAATCTGCTTGAAAAAGATGTTCCACTTTTCGGGGATAGCAAACGTCCTCTTCATTAAGAGAATATAATCGCCCAAATTACTGAGTGCCTTAATCATCTTTAATATCTGTTTGTTGTTAAGAATGCAAATGTACAATTTTTTTGCTACTTTTGTCCCTCTAATGTCTTTTCCGATGGAAGAAAAAATACTTCGTACTGAGAATTTAGTAAAAAAATACCGCAGTAGAACGGTTGTGGGCCATGTTTCTATCAATGTAAAACAAGGCGAAATAGTTGGGTTGTTAGGTCCGAACGGCGCCGGCAAGACTACAACCTTTTATATGACCGTAGGATTAGTGACTCCGAATGAAGGAAAGATTTTCTTAGATGATTTGGAGATTACAAAATATCCTGTGTATAAACGTGCTCGGGCAGGTATCGGTTATTTAGCTCAAGAAGCTTCCGTTTTTCGAAAAATGAGCGTAGAAGATAATCTTCGCGCCGTATTGGAAATGACTAAACAAACGAAGGAATATCAAAGAGAAAAGGTAGAAACTTTGATTGCTGAGTTTGGTTTGCAGAAAGTAAGAAAAAACTTAGGTTCACAACTATCAGGAGGAGAAAGACGTCGGGTGGAAATTGCAAGATGTTTGGCTATTGATCCGAAATTCATTATGCTTGACGAACCTTTTGCAGGAGTGGATCCGATTGCAGTACAAGATATTCAACAGATAGTAGGTCAATTGAAAAATAAAAACATCGGAATTTTGATTACCGACCACAATGTTCACGAAACATTAAGTATCACAGACCGTGCGTATCTTCTTTTTGAAGGAAAAGTGCTTTTTCAAGGAACTGCAGAGCAATTAGCTGAGAATCCTGTGGTAAGAGAAAAATATTTAGGTAAAGACTTTGAACTAAGAAGAAGAGATATTGACCGTAAATAGGTTTTCTTTCTAAAAATAAAAAATCCCTCTTTTGGGAAGAGGGATATATATTAAGGTGTTTATCAGAGACTCAGTGTGATCCCTAATCCGAAAATTTCTTTGAACTGGATCTGTTTAACTTCTTGGTCATAATACCGGAGAGTAGTATTCAGCGATGCTGAAA
>DAIPZW010000124.1:0-5327 GCA_036781965.1 Bacteroidales bacterium | reverse complement strand
CAAAAAAAGAGTAGTCGAATCGCCCTATCTCGACAAAGAGGGAAAATCAAAAAAATGATTTTCCCTCTTTTATTTGAATATCTATAACTATTCAAAATTCTATATTCCAATATTAAAGAATTATGATTATATTTGCCTTTTCAAATCTGACAGCTTGTCATAAATAATTAATCATCATGGAAAATAAACAACAGCAACAGAATATTCAAATTGAACTTACAGAAGAAATTGCGCAAGGAACTTATTCCAACTTGGCAGTAATTGCTCATTCTTCTTCTGAATTTGTGATTGATTTCGTGCGCATGGTTCCGGGCATACAAAAGGCAAAAGTGAAATCAAGAATCATTCTTACACCGGAACATGCTAAACGTTTGATGATTGCTTTGGCGGATAATGTAAAGAAATACGAGAATCAATACGGAACTATATCATTGCCAAATAAGAGTCAAACTCCTCCGATTATTGGTCCTGTAGGCGAAGCATAATTATAAACAATTCGCGGAAAATTCGGGTTCTTTAATATAAATCTCTAATCAAAAAGCCGGAATCAGCCAAGCGAAGACAACCGATTGATAATGTGCGGGTAACGTTCTTTGTTTGGCTTTTCTTTGGGGCACTCAAAGCAACCCATAGACAAAGGTACGACAAAGTTCAATTACCACATCATTACCTACAATAAAAATGCAGATTGGCGATAAGTCTCTGTTTGTCTGTTTCTTGCGCTATCGCCCATAACCTCTTGTAACTCAAAGCAAACTATTTTTGTAATCTGTAAAAACTTTGAGTTATGGCACAACGTAGCACATTCAAAATTCTGTTCTATCTGAAACGGAACAACCCCAAGCCGGACGGAACTGTTCCGTTAATGGGTCGAATAACGATTGACAAAACAATCAGTCAGTTCAGTTGTAAAATGAGCATCCCGCCCAACCTTTGGGATACCAAAGCCGGACGGCTGACAGGTAAAAGCACATTGGCGGTAAAGACTAATATCGCATTGGACAAAATCCGTTTCGATATAAACCGCCACTATCAGGAAGTAATGCAAACGGACGGCTTTGTTACCGCTGACAAGGTAAAGAACGCCTATTTAGGGTTAGGAGTAAAACAGGATACGTTCCTAACCCTCTTTGCAAAACACAATCAAGAATTTTCCCGAAAGGTAGGGTACAACCGTGCAGAGGGTACATATACGAAATATTGTACCCTGTACAAGCATATGGAGAACTATATCAAGCAGGAATATAAGCGGGACGATATTTACCTGAAAGAATTGAACCTTGCCTTTATCAACGGCTTCGAGCATTATTTGAGAACAGAAAGGGAGTGTTCCACCAATACGATATGGATGTACATGATAGGCGTAAAGCATATTGTAGCCATAGCACGGAACACAGGACAGTTGGCTATAAATCCCTTTGCAGGCTACCTGATAAGCCCCGAACCCAAAGACAGAGGATTTCTTAATAAGGAAGAACTTAATTTGCTTGTCAATGCCAAGATGAAGAATGCCCAATATGAACTGGTAAGGGATTTATTCGTGTTTTCAGCGTTTACCGGACTTAGCTATTCGGATGTAAGGAATTTAACGAGAGACAACGTTAAAACGGCTTTTGACGGTCATTTATGGATAATCACCCGCAGGCAGAAAACAAATACCGATTCCAGTATCAGGCTGTTGGAAGTACCGAAGCGGATAATAGAGAAATACAAAGGATACACAAGGGATAACCGTTTATTTCCTGTTCCGAGCAATAGTTGCTGTAACACTATCCTGAAAAAGATAGCCAAACAATGTGGAATACAAACCCGTCTGACCTATCATTGGGCAAGTCATAATGATTTTTATTTTCATCTGAAAGCGAGCGAGTTACAAGAATATTTTTCTTAATAGGTAACGGATAAGAAACGAGCGAAGTTCAGATTTCCGCACTATTTTGCATACACTACAAAGAACGACTTTTCAACTGCAAATTTATAAAAAAAATCGTATTGAGCAATAACGTGATTATTGCAAGTAACTCATACTGATTTTAAATAGCATTCATTATCTTTGTATTAATTTCTTGGAGTATGGATATATGGGATCAGAAAAAACGGTCAGAAGTAATGTCTAAAATTCGCTCTAAAGACACAAAACCCGAATTGACATTACGTAAAGCGCTTTTTGCAAGAGGCTTTAGGTATCGTGTAAATGACAAACGCTTGCCCGGCAAACCAGATATTGTCTTACCCAAATACAAAACAGTTATTTTTTTACATGGTTGCTTCTGGCATAGACACGAAGGCTGCAAATATGCTTATACTCCAAAAACAAATACAAAATTCTGGATTGACAAAATCACCTCAAACAAAGAAAGGGATAAAATTAATACGCAAAAACTTATAGACTTAGGGTGGAATGTTCTAATAATTTGGGAATGTGAAATACGACATGAATATAAGCATGATATAACACCATTGATTGATAAAATATCTATGGAGTTGTTTGCGCAAATTCCACAGAAAGTATCAATGAAGATCTATGAGGAACGCGAAAATGAGATAACGTTGGTTGCAGAAGATATTGTTGAATATCAACGAACTTCTAAATAGTAAAACCGTGTTTTTTTAATATTTCCAGATTTTTTTTGCATCCCCAAGCATTACGATCATTGAGATTTTTTTTGCCAGAAGCAATATCATTCATTACATTCCATTGCCAATCTTTCAGAATACGGCGGCGCTTATCCCAATCAACCATCTTCTTTACTAATTCAATGGTTATTCCATGATCTGCATTTTCGTTGCTTGTTATAACTGTTTCTTTGGGTGTCTGTTCTTCAAGATCGTCAGCCTCTGCCAGTAAATCAATATTGTACTCACAAACTTTTTCATAAATGGTTATTGCTTTAGAACGGTCACTGTCTGATATGACTCTATTAAATTTAATCTTGTTAGACATATCAAAGCCAGCAAAAGTTTGTTGATTGGTAGAAAGGAAACCTGTATCTTTACCCCATTGTTCTATTTTTTTCCAAAGTGCATAAGGGATTGATTTCAACAATGAGATTTCATATTCTTTTTGCAGAGTATTTTCGTCTATGTCATCAGCAATAGATTTCCGTTTCTGTAATTGTTCTTCGGAAGCAAGGTCGGATTTGATACTATCCAAGTCCAAATTCCAATGCTCCTGCTTTACTGTTTCCCAGCAGTCTTCCTTTTTTGCCCATTCTATATAATGCGAACTTGGGGATTTTTTCAGAATAAACTCATTCAATTGTTTCATCAACGAATAAAGTACCGCTGCCAATTCTTCGGAAATACCCTGGTTTTTCCATATTTTTCCCAAATTCAGTCTATAATCCGTAAGGTAACCAAATAATGAAATGGCATAAGGAACAATGGCATTACGCATTTCGCCTATGCTGTTTGGTTTAATACCGTATAATCGTTCCGCTTCGCGAAACAATATAAATTTGGCAATAACATCTTCATAGTAAATACCCGTAACTTTTTTAGGCAGGTTGTTATTTATAAATTGGGTATAATTTTTTTCGTTTCCTCGAACAACAATATTCGGGCTAATCACTAATTTCCGACCATCATAAACTTCATTATAAGAGTTGGCGAATTTAGCCAAATCGGTTTTCTTAAACATTTGTTTTTTAGGATATTTCAAATCAAACTGCTTTTGGCGTGATTTTGTAAATCCATCTTTCAATCGCAAATTTTTATATTGTCCATTTGCGCGTTCAAAAAACCAAATGGTAGGAATCGTTTTATTCGCCGATACAGGTGAAAATGAACGGCGGGATATTTTCTCCAATTCAATTAAAGTTGGGTTATTTGCTGAGAAATCAGCATCATTTACTTTATTTTGAGTGTTGGCATATTTTGAAATATCTGATACAATTTCGCTGTATGAGTCTATTTTTTTAATGACCGATATTTTCATTTGCACAAATATGTTTGAAATATCGGCTTTATCCTTGTCTAATGTATAATAAATAGAAGCAGTGGTTTGCCCACCATTTACAATTTGTAGATTACTTATCTTTTTCACATAACGACCTGTTGCATCAAGTTCTATATGATCAGCAGTGGCAGATATGCCATTGTTATATGCCAAAAACATATGAGGATATTCGTTAATAGTTTTCCGAATCCCTTTGTTTATCTTCCCCGTAAACTGCAAAAATGCTCTTACATTTTGTTCCAATAAACGCGCTCCAAATTCTTTGTAGAGCATTGCCAAACCATATCCAGGCATTATGGCAATGTATGATTCATAATCATCGTTTTCAATAGGTGCTTTCAAACACGGAATTTGTATATTCTGTTCATCAAAATCTAATTCGATAGAAATATGTGACTTTTCAGATATAGCATAAAGACGATTTACATCAAAAATACTATAATAAATATCTTGCCCTGCTATTTTTTCCTGCTTTGGGATTTCTCCATTGTAAATGCCGTTTGTAATGATTATTGCTTTTACTCGCACAAGTGATTCCTTTAATTCTGGCA
The DNA here is from genome assembly GCA_036781965.1 of Bacteroidales bacterium. Lineage (GTDB taxonomy): Bacteria > Bacteroidota > Bacteroidia > Bacteroidales > Azobacteroidaceae > Azobacteroides. The sequence goes on along the minus strand of DAIPZW010000124.1, from coordinate 818 downwards.
ATTGCGCTAAATCATGGGCAAATTGAAATACAGGCGAAGTTTCATCTATTTCGTTTGCATATTCATTGTAAAAAGCTTTACGAAAGAAATTTGCAATACGCTTAGCAGCTCGGTCTATTTCTTCTTTTGCGATTCGGTGTGGGGTATCTCCATTCTGAAAAATAGAAATAAATAAACAGATTTCCTCATAATTATCGGACATGGCATAGCCATTGATTTTATGCTGTTTTTTTGTTCCTAATTCTTTTTCATCATAAGCAGGTGCTGCATTTTCTGTTTCTCCGGCTTCGGAAAGCATTTCAATAGCAATTTGTGTAAACAATTGCTCTTGCGTTTCACCTTCTTCCGAGGAAGTTTGCATCGTACGTATTTCCTGCAAAAGAGAAGTGTAGTATTTTTCTAGTTCAGTCATACTATTGTTTTGAATACATCTGTTTCGGAAATCAAATATTCATGGCATTGAGAAAGAATAATTGAATACTTCACATCGCCTACGCCGTTGCGCATTTCTTTTTCTTTAATCCGAGGAAAATCACCGTCTATTTTATAGTAATTTTCATCACGAGTTTGATAACATTTTTCATCATACAAATGCGTATGCTTTTCAAAATAACCGACCTCCAGAAGTTTGTTGTTGAATATATTCAAAGCAGAAATATTGTCTTGCAATGTTTCTCTGATTGAAGCAACTTTGGCGTTAAGGCTTTCTCCGTTTTTCTTGGAAGTTTCTACTGATAAATGAAATAGAAATAAACTTTCCAAAAGAGTTTCGTCCAACTGTCTTTCGCTGCTTATACTTATTTTTTGGTGATTATTTC
>DAIPZW010000123.1:0-5329 GCA_036781965.1 Bacteroidales bacterium | reverse complement strand
TTTTATTACCTTTGTCACTCGTAAAGATGATTGAACTGATTACTATAGTAGGTCCAACCGCTTCGGGAAAAACTTCTTTTGCCGCAAATTTGGCTTATTCCCTTGATTCGGAAATTATAAGCGGAGATTCCAGACAAATCTATCGCGGAATGACCATCGGAACCGGAAAAGATTTGAAAGATTATGTCGTAAACGGCAAACAAATTCCTTATCATTTGATAGATATTCGGGATGCGGGAGAGAAATATAACTTATTTGAATATCAACATGACTTCCATTTGGCATTTGAAGAGGTAAAATCTCGCAATAAACTGCCGATTCTTTGTGGAGGTACGGGACTTTATATAGAATCCGTATTGAAAGGATATAAACTCTTGGATGTTCCGGCAAATCCTGCATTAAGAGAAAGTTTACAAGAGAAAAGTCTCGAAGAACTCGAAGCTATTTTAAAAACATACAAGACTCTTCATAATAAAACGGATGTAGATTCCGCACAACGAGCGATTCGCGCCATAGAGATTGAGGAATACTATTTAAAACAAGAGCCGGACAAGCAGGAATTTCAGCCGATTAATAGTTTAATCTTAGGAATAAATATCGAAAGAGAGGCTCGCCGCGAAAAGATAAGCAGTCGTTTGGAAAATAGAATCAACGAAGGGATGTTGAAAGAGGTTGAAACTTTGCTCAATTCCGGTATTCAGCCCGAAGACCTTATTTATTACGGATTGGAATATAAATATTTGACCCTATATATTATAGGTGAACTTAGCTATAAAGAAATGGTTTCTCAATTGGAAGTAGCTATTCATCAATTTGCTAAACGTCAGATGACATGGTTTAGGGGAATGGAGCGAAAAGGCTTTCAAATTCATTGGATAGATGCTTTCCTTCCAACAGAAGAAAAGATAAAAAAAGCATTGGAACTATTAGATAAGTAATTATCCTAAGCGACTTATCTTGCGTAACTTTTCTTCGTCCAAGACAGTCATCTTTCTTCCGTCTAAAGCGATGACTTTTTCATTGACAAAATTGGATAAAGTTCGAATAGCATTGGAAGTTGTCATATTAGAAAGGTTAGCCAAATCTTCTCTAGAGAGATAAATAGCAATGGTATTATCTTCTTCCAAGCCATAACTATCAATCAAGAAAGTTAATGCTTCCGCCAATCGTCCACGAATGTGTTTTTGAGTTAAATTCACGGTTCTTTCGTCCGCAATTCCTAAATCCACCGATAATTGATAGATAAAGAAGTTAGCCGCATCGTAATTACTTTTCATTATATCAGTAATCACGGACATTGGAATATGACAAACAATGGAAGGTTCAAATGCAGATGCATCAGTAAGGTAGTTTTCTTTAGCAAAATAAGCTCTGTAGGCAAAATACTGTATCGGGCGGATCATTCTAATGATTTGACTTCGCCCTCCTACCCCTTCTTTGAAAATTTTGACTTTTCCTTTGAGAAGACACATCAAATCTTTTGGCTCTTCTCCCTCAATATAGATTGCTTGATTCTTTTTATAGTGCTGGATAAAAGCCGTTTCCTTTATCAGACCTCTTTCTTGATCATTAAGAAAGCGCCAAACCTCGTTCATGCTCGAGGAAAAATCGATTAAATCATCTTTTTTCACCTTTTATTGTGCTGAAAAACCATGTTATACAGCACAAAAGTAACTATTTTATTTTTAATTAACCTTATTAAAATATCAAAAAGATTGATTTCAATGTTATTACTTAAAAAAAGACTAATTTTAATCCGAAAATAAATAATCATTTGAACGTGTCAAAAGCATATTCTTCTTTCTATATAAGGCTGTCTTTTATTATGAGTATAGCTTTATGGATAAATTTCATTCCTATATATGGAAATACTGAAATAAATAAAGGAGATAGTATTATGAAGTTAGTTTTTAATTTTTTGCATGAAGATAAAAACTACTTACAATCTTATGATGCCCAAGTATATGCCAAAGGAGGTTCTTATGTTAAGAAGAAAAATATCTTATTTAGAGCAGCTCCTGAGGAATTATTCTTAGAGAAAACAAAAGAAAATCATTTTACGGAGTCTTTTGTAGATATTCATTATGAAGCACCGAACCATTTCTCTCAAAAAATTATCGCTGTAAACGGAACACATTTGGAAGCAAAGAAGTTACAGGAACGAGTCATGCAACTTCTTAATATAAATGTATATAGTCCTTCTGCCTTTGTCGGTCAAACTTGGCTTCCGGAACGAGAAGAAGCTTATAAATATTATTCATTTGAATATTTAGGAATCACAGATTCATTGCCTTATGCTTTGCATCAATTTAAAATCCTCCCAAAACATCAAAGCCAAAAGCTTGTATCGGGCTATTTAACGGTTTGTGACAGTATTTGGAAAATTATCGGTATAGATATAAAAGGAAAGATCGATTCTTATAACTTTGAAATTGAAACAAAATATACTATTTCCGAAAACAGATTGCCTTTGCCTACTGAAATGATTATATCATTGGATGTAAATGTGCTTGGCAATGCTCTTTCTCATTATTACTATTCCTCTTATAATTACAGCAATATATCCACTTCTCCTTCAAAAGAGAAATATCAATTGGACAATAAATATGATTTAACTCAATATTTGGATATTCAATCGGATTCTATTCCGGTTATTATTGAAAGTTCTCGATTTTGGAATGCTTATCGCCCGATTCCATTGGGCTCTTTAGAAAAAACAGCTTATCAGAAAAATCCTATAAACGAAGCAGACACGACTTCTTTCCTGTTTTTTGACAGTAGATTTATGGAATCTTCTCAAGGTCTCTTTTCTAATCGACGATTCAATACACATGGTTTTCAATTCTCTTATTCCGGACTATTAAATCCCTTGCAACTTTCCTATTCTAAAGGAGATGGGCTGTCTTATTGGCAACAATTCAAAGTAAGAAAAAGACTTCCAAAAGATCAAGAACTACTATTTGAACCCAAAATAGGATTTGTCTTTAAGCATAAAGAATTTTATTTTGCAAGTCCTGTAAGTTGGCTGTTCGATCCTCGTTCATTTGGAAAGGTTACTTTGAGTTTTGGAAATAGAAGTAGGTCGTATAGTTCTCAATTCATCGATAAAATCAATGAACAAATGCCAGATTCGGTCAATTTCAAGGATTTTAATTTGAAATACTATAAACACTATTATGTATCTTTAAGAGGAAGCTATGAAATTGCCAATGGCTTGTTGATTCAAGCAGGAATAGATTATGATTGGTATAATCCGGTCAAAGAAAAGAAAAAGAATTCGGACGATTCAAACCCTCCGCCGCCGGATGATGGCGACTTAGACGATGATATTTCCGATCTTATAAATGATCGCTATCGAGTTTTTGCCCCTTCAATCGAAATTTCCTGGACTCCCGGTCAGTATTATCGATTTAACGGCAAAAGAAAAGAATATGTAAGCTCTCGTTTTCCGACTATGTCTTTATGTTATGCACGTGGAATCAATGGAATCTTTAATAGCAACAGCGACTTTGAACGTATAGAGGGCGGGGTTCAGCAAAAAATAAAGCTAGGCTTAATGAGCTCCTTTCAATATTACGTAGGAGCCGGAAGATTTACAAAAGCGAACTCTGAATACTTTGCCGACTTCGAATTTTTTGCTCGATATTACTATCCTAAATCTTGGAAAGACCCAATTGGCGGCGTCTTTCACCTTTTGGATCGAAATTGGTACAATGCTTCTACGGAATATATACAAGGTCATTTTATGTATGAGTCACTTTTCTCACTTTTAAAGATATTTCCCGGACTAAGCAAAGAAATCTTGAATGAACGTATCTATCTCAGTCAACTTTATATGCCTATGCGCCCCTGTTATACGGAACTTGGTTATTCAATCGGTAATTATATTGGAAATCTTGGCTTTTTTGTTTCCTTAAATAAAGGGAAGTATGAATCTTTCGGGGTAAGAGCTGCTTTTGATTTGAAGTAAAAACTTACTCTTTCTTGTCTTTCTTGCCGGAAACCACAACAACAAATTCTCCACGAGGGGTATTTGTCGTAAAATGATCAATCAATTCTCGTAGACTTCCTCTTTTTGTTTCTTCATGAAGTTTAGATATTTCACGGGAAACGGAAGCTGGTCTGTCTTCTCCGAAATGTTCAGCAAGTTGAGTCAATGTTTTGACAATTCGATAGGGAGATTCATAAAAGACTAAGGTGCGAGTTTCAGTAGATAGTTCTTCCAGTCTTGTTTTTCTGCCTTTTTTCTGAGGAAGAAAGCCTTCAAAGCAAAAACGATCTGAAGGCAATCCGGAGTTTACTATGGCAGGGACTAAAGCCGTAGCACCCGGAAGACATTCAACAGAAATTCCTTGTAAAGATGCTTCGCGTACTAATAAAAAACCGGGATCAGAGATGCCGGGAGTGCCTGCATCTGAAACTAAAGCGATACTTTCTCCACCTTTAATACGGGAAACAATAAAGTCAACGGTTTTATGTTCATTGAACTTATGATGCGATTGCATTTTGTTCTGAATCTCAAAATGTTTCAATAAGTTTCCTGTCGTACGTGTATCTTCTGCTAAAATAAGATCCACTTCTTTTAAGACACGAATAGCTCGCATGGTCATATCTTCTAAGTTTCCTACGGGAGTAGGTACGATATACAACTTATTTTCTGCCATTTATGCAAAACGTTTTACAAGTAATTCATGGAAAGAAACAGTCGATTCTCCATTCCAACCCCAATTAAATTCAGAACTTAGATAATCCATCACTTCTTGATAGGAATTTAGGGTATTCAAATGGTCTAAAGTCTGTTCCATTAGCTTGGTATTGTGCCCAAAAAGGTCGCGTTGGAAACGAAAACGGTCATTTAGACTTAATGCTTTACCAAAATCAGAATATATTTGCTTGGCAATTTCAGCTTCAAGGTATTGAACTTCCGATTTAGGCGGTTCAGGCATCTTTTTTTCCTCTATAATAGGAGCAGGATCTTCTTTTATTTCCTCTTTCGCCTCAGCTTCTTTTTTTAATAAGGCTTGTTGAGTCTCTTCTAAACGACAAAGGCGTTCTTTCACCTGATCAAGTTGGTCATTCGTAGTACTAAAAAAAGATACAGGAAGAACAAATTCTAATTTCGCTTCATTAAAAGATTGAATAATACGTTCCAATTCCCGAGTCAGTTCTTCTATTTCCTTAGTAAACGGCATAACTATCTTATTTTATTGTGAGAAGATGCAAATATACTTATTTATTTTTTAGAAGAATGACAAATCGAGGAATTAAGAATAAGAAGATTTTGTATTTTACGCAGAAAAAACCACAATTAAATAATGATTTGAAATTT
>DAIPZW010000122.1:0-5396 GCA_036781965.1 Bacteroidales bacterium | reverse complement strand
AAAATAACGTCAAGTTCAAGACAACAAGTAATAAACACTACACGTTAAGCATTAAACAATTAAGAATTTACATTCTCTTCTTATTATTTTCGTCGAATTTTTGTGCTTTAATCAGAAGAACAACAGCCCAAAGGATTAAAAGAGAGAAAAGGATACAGAAAGAAATAAATTCGTCTAAGTCGATTAAATGAAAAATAATAGGGAGTAAAATATAGATCAAACCAATCAAAATTAAAGCTCTTTTCATTAGGGTGGATAAGCCTTTAATATCTACATTTTTCTTTTTCTCTTTAGACATTGTATTATAACCGGCTATCAAATTGGGACATAATTTCACTAAAAACCCAACTCCAATAAAAACGATTCCTGTAATGATATTTGTTATCAGCATTGTTTGTAGAAATTAATTACTTCACCACCAAAAAACGGATCGCGAACCAAAAATGACGGAGTAGAGTAGGGAGTTTTCCGTAGAATTGGGACATGATATTGAAGCGTTCTTTCAATCCGTCCTTTCTATTGATCGTACTAATACCTCCTTCTTCAAATTTGGATAGAATTTGATTAGTATTGAATATACTGTTTGTTTTCTTTAAGCAACGTATGCACCAATCAAAGTCAGATGCGTAGCGATAATTCAGATTATAAGGTTCGGCTATCTCTTTTTTTACTATAAATGACTGATGACAAACCAACATTCCCATATTAAAACTTTTCCAAGTCAGGTGTTTAGGTGCTTTTAAGCGTCTCATTTGAGTTTGTTTCCCATCTTTGTCAATAATTGCCGTTTCTCCATAAATAATATCAGGGAGATGGTCGGATAATTGTTTGACAATATTTTCAATACTTTGATTATCATATAAAAGATCTCCGGCATTGATGAACCAAACATAGCTTCCTTTGGCAAGTTTTAAGCCTTTATTCATTGCATCATATAAACCATTGTCAGGTTCACTTAGACAAACGATGTTTTTATCTTGATAATTATGAATAATATCCGGTGTATTGTCTGTCGAATTACCGTCAATAATAATGATCTCTATCTCTTTATAAGTTTGAGACAGTATATTTTGAATTGTCTTTTCTAAAGAATGACCGGCATTATAGGTAACAGTAATTATAGAGAAGATAGGCTGAGTCATTTCCGAAATTTCTTGAAAAATCGCTTGATTGTATTGAAGACTTGTGTTTGATATTTTAATTGCATCTCAGGATTTATACAGATTTTATCATATCCTTTCGCTTTCATCTGATTATATAGAAAAGAATGCTCAGTTAAACATTCAATTGTCTCATCATTATTTTTTAATACCCCATAACGACAGCCATTAATGGCTTCTCTTCGATAAATTGTCAGTCCGCCGAAAGCAGATAATACAGGTATTAGCGGCATTCCGGGTACTAATTTTGCTAATCGATATTGATCTCCTACAATATCTTCTTCCTTTTTAGGAATAGTCGCCTTCCCTTGTTCAATAAGTGCGTAAGTATCATGATAACGTCTTCTGAATCGGGAAGAAAAAGCACGCGAATAACCATTAGCCGTAATAGCGTCCCAATCATTTATGAAAGAAAAAGATTGAATAAGCCCGTTAATGAATATTTTATTTACATCTAAATCCAAAACAACTACATAATCGCCCACTATATTGTTTTGCTCAATGTAATCAAGGTAGAAATTTCTGTATTTAGCCATTTTTTCTATGCGGGAACAAGAGAATAATGGATTTATTTTTAGTCCTTTTTCTTTTTTAGGTATTGTAAGTTGATTGAAATCGTTTAGAGAAACATAGACATTAGGACGATTGTCTTTCCAATCCTTCAAAACTTGTTTTGTATTGTCCGTACTGTCATTTTCAAAGATAATAACTTGGTATTCTTTAGCCAAGTTGCAAAGCATATCGATTACTTTGATGTTTTTCTTTAAGTTTCGTCCGCAATCGCGGGCAATGCCGCATACGATAATTGATGAAGAAGCCAATGTTTCTTTTCCTTTTGTCAATTGGTCTTCCATATTAGTAATTGTTTAGTATATAACGAATTAATCGTTTCCAAGAAAAAAAAGTTTTTCTTGTTGTTTTATTATCCAATTCCTTATTCCTTAAAATATAAGATGGATGTTCTAAAGGGAATTTTATTTCTTCTTGAGGAAGTGCTTTTGTCCGGTTTGTTTTCTTAGAAGTATGAGTAGCTTCTTGGTCTTCCAATCCGATATTCGTTACCATATTCACCTTAGGATAAATGGAAAGTTGGTTTTGAAGCCTTAAAGAAAAGACATACTGTGGACTCCAGGCATTAATTCCATGTTTTTTAGAAAGAGTGTCGGAAAGAAAAGACGAAAAATAGATTTCTTCTCTTTTATTGATAAATAAACGCTTCCGCATGCTTGAATTATTCTTAGAAGTCCAATAAGGAAAGTCAACATCATAGTTTTTCCAAACTCTTTTCCAAGTTGCCCATCCCCAAATATGAGGCAAAGTCGTAAAATCATAGCTTTGATTGGCGGAAATCAGTTCAGGAAAATAGCTATTTCCGCTTATATGACCGATTCGTTCGTCTTCTTTATACTTGTGAAGCATTTCTTCGCAAAAGAAAAAGAAAGAAGTATTCGGCAAACAGTCATCTTCCAATATTATTCCCATTTCTTCTTGCTCAAAGAACCAAGAAATAGCAGAACTTACTGCCCGCCGACATCCTAAGTTTTCTTCTCGAAACAAGGTTTTTACTTCACAATCCCAATCTATTTGATTGATGATCTCCCTAACTTTTTGACAACGTTCTTTCTCTCCCTCTTTGTTTTCACGAGGACCGTCTGCCGCAATATAAAACTTGGCAGGTTTTTGCTTCTTGATAGCATCAAAAACTTTTTGAGCAGTATCTTCGCGATTGAAAACTAAAAACAAAACAGGAGTAGAAAACATATATATTCTCTTTTTATTTATTCACAAAGGTAATAATATTAGTTGATAGTTAAAAATGGAGAAACAATGTTCGTCATTAGGCAATGGAGAGTGTCTATTTCTCTTTTCTCCTAATGAAACGAAGTGTTTCCTGGTGTGAAACAAAGTGTTTCTCCTAATGAAACGAAGTGTTTCTCCTAATGAAACGAAGTGTTTCAAACTGAAAAACAAGTTGAAACTTCTAACTTTCTTATAGTCAGTCACTAAAAAAGGAGACTGCCTCGCTTTTCAGGCAGCCTCCTTCAGAGATAGATTGTTTAGCTTTAATTAATTTGGGAACTCTATCTGATTACTTTTTTGATTTCTTTGTTTCCGTTGGATAAAATTTCTACTATATAAACACCTTTGTCCCAGTTGCCGGCTTGAATTTCCAGATTACCGGCAGATTCCGTGCGATAGATGATGTTTCCTTTGGTCGTATAAACGCTTAAGGTATAGTTGTCCAAGCTGGTTTTTAGGTAAAGAGTATAATCTACCATATAGATAGTTGTGTTTGTATCGACTTTATCTATATTGCTTGCTTCTTCAAATACAGCTTTCAGTTCTCTATCCGAATTGATCACGAAAGTATAATCAGCATCGGTAGATACTTCTACATTATTCTCAGTCCAACGTACAAACTTATAACCTTCATCAGCAGTTGCCGTAACGGTATGCACGGTAAATTCTTCATATTCTCCTTCTCCCGCTACATTTCCTCCTTCAGAAGCGGAAAGAGTGATGGTATAACGCATAGGTTCAACGATAGGATTAGTGGCTCCGAAATTATCTATACAAGCATAAGCAGCAGTCGTTATTCCCCAAGAATTATTTCGGGAACTGCTGAATGAAATAAGGATTTCGCCAACTTCTCCCAGTGAACTTAAATCCACCCATTGCCAATCCGTAACTACATAATGATCTTCTTCATTCTCTGAAGTAAAGTCGGCAAGATAATAATCAACAGTCGAGCTGGAACTATCGGCATGTATGCCTTTGAAAGTAACTTTATAGTAATCTCCTTGCTCAAATGCGCCGGGAGTCATGCCATCTCCGTTGATAATATTATCATACGTCCAGGCATTATTAGTAATATAGGTGCCCGGAACAAGAATAGTTTCCTCCATATTACTTGGTTTGATACTTGCACCGTTGCTATAAATAACTCCATAGTTGAAACTGTTATCTACACCATGACCTACCACCGAACGATACTGATGACTTGAAAATTCTGCCATGTCAAAACTTGTTTCTGTCGAATTAGAATATGCAAATCCGCTCCAATAATCCCAATCTGCCATGTAATAGTTTCCGAAAGAATAAGAACCACTGAAGAAGCGGCTGTTTTCCTCGTCATTATAGCCATTCCAATAAGATTCAGGAGCTAAATATAAGTTTTCAAAAGTAGCCACCTCTTGTGTTCCTTTGACAGATACAATGATTCTGCCTTCGCTTATGGTGTTTTGAGCATCTTTCACTGAGAAGAAATAAGTAGCCGTTTGAGTAGGGCGGATAGTTGCAGACGGTTCCGTAGATAATTCTTCATTCTTTTCATTTTTCCAAGAATAAGAATAGGGAGCTAATCCGCCATTCACGGTAGCTGTAAGAATTACTGCTTCGTTTGGATTGACAGAATCTTTATCTGAATCCAAAATAACTTCCAAGGGGAATATTTGCTTTTCGGTCGTAATTGTTTCGCTAGCGATTACTTCCGTCCATAAGCCGAATACACTTTCATAAATGAAATAAGCAATATACTCTGTGGTTTCTTCCAAATCAGAATAGGAAGATGTTTTTTCTACTCCGTTTTCTACATCAACAGAAGTAGTTGCTTTCAGTTCATCTGCCGTAGGAATTGCTTCGTCTGCTTTCTTTAGGATGGTATATAACTTACCTGCTTGATTCCATTTGGTTTTTACTTCAATAGAAGAATAAGTGATAGTTCCTGCCTTAGGATAACCTTCGATAAGTTCGGGACTTGTAATTTCTATATTGCTATATTCATAAGCACCTACGGTAGGTGTTATACCATGACGTAAATTATTATCAGCATCGGTAATAATAAAAGAAATAGGAACAGCCATTTGTAAATTACCTGCCGACATTAAATGTAAGTCATTAGTAGATAAAAATTCAGCTTGCTCTTCAATAGCATTAACTTCGCCGGAATTGGTTATCCAAGCTTCCAAATCATCTCCCCAAGCGTTAGAAAATGCAGTTCCTTCAAAATAATAAACATTATTAGAGAAATCAGTAGCGTCTAATTGTGCTTGGTTAGTAATATGATAGACAGTTCCGGAAGTATAATTCTGGAATAAGTTGTTCTTGATGACTAAATTTTCAGGAGAATAATTACTTAGAATACCACAAACTCTTCCTGCGGTTCCCGAAATAGTAATTGTATTATAATAAAAGGAAGCGTTTTGAGTACTGCCGTCAATATACAATCCATAAGTA
>DAIPZW010000121.1:0-5448 GCA_036781965.1 Bacteroidales bacterium | reverse complement strand
AAAATAAACTTTATTTTTCCAAAAATAATAGGAATATTTTTCAAAATAAAGGTTATATTTTAGGGCATAACTAACTATTTGAAATACAATTGTTTTTAGTTGAGAAACAACGTTCACCATCAGGCAATTTAGATATACGATTTGCGATTAGACAAAGTTTTCTTTCTCCCTTCTCCTTGTTCCTTTCTGCTAAATAAGCCTTAAACAACTCCTTCTTTACAAACTTTCTACTTTAATTCTTTTAACTCTCATAACTATTTTGTACTTTTGCATCGTAATTACCAACTCTTAACTAAGAAAAATGAACACATCTGCGTGGCAAACTCGGTTTGTCCTTTTTTTATTATTCCTATCCCCTATTTCATCAATTATTGCATTTGACGGAAAGATCGAATCCTTAGAAACTAAAGCTTTTAGCTTGGGAGGACTGCGTAGCTTGGAAAATGAATACTCCAATCCGGCATTGATTCCTTTCAATTTTTCGGGCAAAGTAGGCGCTTCTGTCCTAAATCGCTTTCAAATGAAAGAATTAAGCACTATGAACGTATTTGTTTCTTATCCAAATTCTATTATTGATGCGAGTGCTAAGTATTCCGTTTATGGTTTTGAAGATTATAAACTTAATCAGGCTCATATCGGTCTGGCAAAGAAACTGACAAGTCGTTTATCTTTAGGCGCAAGCTTGATTTATGCACAAGAATCTTCTATTTTATTGGATGCTTCAAAGAACAATTTATTTGCGGATTTAGGTGTTTATTATTCTTTTAATGAGAATTGGAATTTTTCATTCTTAGTCGAAAATTTCATTCATACTATTCCCAAAGACCTAACCCATTTCTTCGGCGGAGCATCTTACAAAGGAATGGAAAATGTAGGCGTTTATGGCGAAGTAGCCTGTCGATTTTTCAATGAATGGGACTTTTCTTTAGGTGCGGAGTATCTTTTTTTAGAAAAACTTAGTGCAAGAGCCGGCTACTCTTCTTTATCCCAAAATCCAAGCTTTGGAGCAAGTTGTATTTTAAATGATTTTGAAATAGAAATTGGCTTTGCCCTTCACTCTACACTAGGAACTTCCTGCATAATCGGACTTTCTTATTTTTTCACTTAAGATGAGGTTCTTATTTCTATTTATTTTTCTATTTACACCTTATATCTATGCTTCTTCGCAAAACGAAAATTCGGATTGGTGGGATTCTTTAGAGGATTGGAATGGAGAAGAGGAAGCGAGAGAGGATCTTTTGGAGGACATTATCATTGACTTTGATTATTTGACTCTTCCGCCTGTTAATCTGCAGAATATAAGCAAAAAGGAGCTGGAACAATTTCCGTTTTTATCTGACGATCAGATTGAAGCAATCCTCTATTATATATACAAATATGCTCCTTTGTCCGAATTGAGTGAACTAAAAAACATTCCTGAACTTGACAGGCAAACTCTTTCTCGCTTATTGCCTTTTGTGTATTTAGAAAACAAACAGGAAGAAGCGGAAAAGATCGACTTTCAACGCTTATTGAAGTATGGAAAACAGGAATTTATACTGAGAAATTCTTATACTTTACAGAAAAAAGAGGGCTATCGAAACACATCTTCCGAGCATTCTTATTTGGGAGAGCCTTATTATTTGTCTTTTCGCTATCATTATGAATATAAAGACCGAATCCGTTTGGGGATAGTAGGCGAAAAAGATGCGGGAGAGGTTTTTCTCTCTCCTAAAACTAAAGGTTTTGATCATTATTCATTTAGTCTTAAAATTGAAAACATCATTGGATTAAATAAATTATACATAGGGGATTATAAATTGTATTTCGGAGAAGGTTTAGCTCTTAATAATAACTTCGGGCTGGGTAAAATTGCCTTTTCAGCTGATCTCAATCGAAGAGCACCGGGAATCCGGCAACATATCTCTACCAATGAAGTGGACTTCTTTCGCGGAATTGCCGGAATGACTAAGATAAATTCATTTCGCTTTTTTCTTTTTTATTCTTTGCGCAACTTAGATGCTAGAACTGAGGGGAATCGCATCTATTCTTTTAAGACAGATGGTTACAATCGAACGCATAATGATTTATTGAAACGAAATACTGCTCAAGTAAACCTATTGGGCGGGCATATAGATTATAAAACTCATTCCCTACAACTCGGATTTACAGCGGTTTACTATTCCTTTGGAAATAAATTTCTAAACCCTGAACCGACTTTGTCTAATACCTATCATTTGAGGGCTAAGAATCATTTCAACACGAGCGTTGATTATCGATACAAAAAGGATAAAATATTATTACAAGGGGAAATAGCTATCGATGCAAATGCTAAAACCGCAACACTAAATCATCTTTTGTGGACTCCAAGCTCAAAAATAGACTTCTTTCTTACTTTTCGATATTATGATAAGGCTTATAATGCGCTTTATGCTCGTTCTTTTTCCGAAAAATCCAAACTGAATAATGAACAAGGAGTTTATACCGGAATAAAATGGCGACCTATGAGAAGATTTGAACTATTCAGCTACTTAGACGTTTTTCATTCTCCTTGGTATATCCCTGAAACAGAAACTCATTCTTCAGGGAAAGACTACTTTATCAAACTTTCTTATTTTCCGGATAAGCATGTGGATATGAATTTCCGTTATCGCTTCAAAGAGAAGAAAGACAAAAAACAATCTTGGCGCTATTTATTGAATTATCAATACAATACCTCTATTTCCCTGCAATTTCAGGCACATTATAATGCATATCAAAACAAACAAAACAGAAATCAAGGCTGGAGTTTAGTCTCCTCTTTATTTTATAATCCGCCTTCCTCCGCTTTTCGCTTGGATGTTTCCATGTCTTACTTCGATGCTCCGGAATGGGCAACTAGAATAAGTATTTATGAAAGAAATGTTTTGCATGCTTTTTCTTTTCCCACTTTTTATGGAAAAGGCTTGCGCGCCTATCTAAACTTAAGATGGAATCTTACCCCGTCCCTCTCCCTTTATGCCAAATTTAGTAATACCTGTTATCAAGATCGAAATAAAATCGGAACAGGCTTGAATGAAATTCAAGGAAATAATAAAACCGATTTGGACTTTTCGGTGCGATACCGCTTCTAAAAAGAGTTGAGAGTTGAGAAACAACGTTCGCCATTAGGCAATTGAGAGTTGAGAATTAGATGTTCAATATTGAATTGTTTACTGATAACTGATAACTGAACTATTACATTTGTTCGGCATAGTGTCTTTCGCTTGCGACAAAGATAAAATCCTCCTCACCCTCCGCCCTCTCCAACATGGAGAGGGAACTAAAACAAAAAGTCCCTCTCCTGCGAGGAGAGGGATTATAGGGTAAGGTATATTATTTACTAAAGGCGGAACGAAGTTTTATATTCGTAAAACATTTTTTTGTATGCAGAGGAAAGTCTCCTTGCATAATCCAGCCATAATAGCCGGGATCCTCACGAAGAACGTCTTCTGCTATGCGACCTTTGTGTTTTCCGAAGTTGATTACTTCTTGGTTATCTTCGTTATAGACCATACGTCCTGCGAAATCAACATTGTTTCCGAAAGAAGAAAATTCAGAGAGAAACTCAATATTATTTTCTAAATCTTCATAACGATCCAATTGGGCTTGAAGTATCTCATAAGTGGCGCGAGTATCAGCTTCTGCACTATGAGCATCAATCAATTCTTTGTCGCAGTAGAATTTGAGCGCAGCAGAAAGCGTTCGTTGTTCTTTCTTATGAAAAATGGTTTGAACATCAACGAATTTGCGTTTCATCAAGTCAATATCTACTCCGGCTCGCAGAAATTCTTCTGCCAAAAGTGGAATATCAAACTTATTGGAATTATATCCTGCCAAGTCGCAACCTTCAAGTTGAGCAGCCAAAGACTTCGCCACTTGTTGGAAAGTAGGACAATCTTTAACGTCTTCATCTGAAATACCATGAACAGCAGTTGCCTGGGCAGGAATCGGGCATTCGGGATTAATTTTCCGAGTACGCGATTCTTCATCGCCATTAGGCATTACTTTCAGATAAGAGATTTCAACGATACGATCCGAAACGATATTTATCCCGGTGGTTTCCAAATCAAAGAAAACCAAAGGGTTTTTCAAATTCAGTCTCATTATTCGTTAATCATCATTGGCATTAACAACATCAACAGGTCTTCGTTTTCTTCATTCTCAGAAGGTAAGATAAGTCCTGCGCGTGTTGGGTCAGCCAATTCTAAAACCACTTCTTCAGAAGGAATATTGGATAATATTTCAATTAAATAAGTACTCTTGAAACCGATATTGATGGGTTCGCCATCATATACGCAAGCGATGGTTTCTTCTGCAGAAGTAGAAAAATCAACATCTTGAGCAGTGATAAAAATACTATTGGAAGAAATGCTTAATTTCACTAAGCTATTGCCTAATATAGAGAATACGCTCACCCGTTTTAGTGCGTTTAATAAAAGAAGACGATCTACTGTTACGCTGAAAGGATTTTCTTGAGGAATCACTCCGTTATAATTAGGATAACGTCCTTCAATCAAGCGACATACTAAAACAAAACGTTCCATCGTGATATAAGCATTGTTAGCATCAAATCCGATAGTCACGTCGTTTTCTTCTCTTGGCAATACGGTTTTTAATAAGTTAGCCGGTTTTTTAGGAAGAATAAACGAAGAGCGTTCATTTCCTGTGATCGCTAAGTTTTTGAAACGAACTAATTTATGTCCGTCAGAAGCAACAAAAATCAAATTATCTTCTGTTATATCAAAGAATACACCATTCATCACCGGACGAAGTTCGTCATCACCGGAAGCAAATAATGTATGATTAATTCCTAATAATAAATCAGCAGCTGGGATAGATAGACTTACTGCGTCATCAGCTAAAGGTTTAGCTTGTGGGTATTCAAGTCCGTTTTGAGCCATGAAGTTATACTTTCCGTTTTCATAAGAAATGATAATCTCCATTGAGTTGTCATAAATCTCGAATGTAATAGGTTGCTCGGGCAATTCTTTCAAGGCGTCTAATAAACTTTTAGAAGGAATGGCATAAATACCTTCTCCAATAACATCTGAAACTTCAATAGAAGTGATCATACGTGTTTCAGCATCCGAAGCTGTTATACGAAGTTGATTTCCTTCCAATTCAAACAAGAAACAATCCAAAATAGGCACCGAGTTTTTTGATGCGATAACACGACCTACTGTTTGTAGGTGGCTAAGTAATAAGCTGCTTGATACTACGAATTTCATCTGTATATATTTTAAAATTATCTTTTTGAAGCACAAATATACAAATAATTCTCAAGAAAAAAACGGGTCAAGAGTAAAACCTTATTGGTGACGTTTAATCATATTGTTTATATCCAGCTTATCGCACGATTAAACAAACATCTCAGCTCCCTTTGAGGATATATTTTCATCCTCTGAGGATCGGGGCTTCATCCTCTGAGGATGAAATCTGACTGATTTG
>DAIPZW010000120.1:2312-5536 GCA_036781965.1 Bacteroidales bacterium | reverse complement strand
ATCTGGATGACACAAAAATCGCTTGCTGATTTGTATCAGGTAACTCTACCTACTATAAATGAGCATATTAAAAACATTATAGCAGACAGAGAACTATCTGAAGAGGCAACTATTCGGAAATTCCGAATAGTTCAACAGGAAGGAGAGCGATTGGTTGAGCGTGAGTCTCTTCATTGTAGCTTTCAAATGATTTTGGCTATTGGTTATAGAGTGCGCTCCCGTGTTGGCATTCATTTTCGAAATTGGGCAAGTCGTGTAATTACAGAATATGCTCAAAAAGGGTTTGTAATGAATGATGAGCGCTTAAAAAATCCAAAACCATTTGGTCTGGATTATTTTGATGAATTGCTGGAGCGTATACGTGATATCCGAGCTTCGGAAAAGCGCTTTTATGAAAAAATCAAAGAAATATATAAAACCTCTGTTGATTATGATAAAAATGATGAGAGTGCAAAGCTTTTCTTCAAAACGGTGCAAAATAAATTACATTATAGCGTTCATGGACATACCGCAGCCGAATTGATCGCCAAACGAGCTGATGCAACAAAAGGTAATATGGGATTGACCTCTTTTGAAGGGGCTAAAGTACGAAAGAAGGATGTTGATATTGCAAAAAACTATTTGAATGAAAATGAAATAACGTCCTTGAATCGACTCGTTACAATGTATTTAGACTATGCAGAAGATCAAGCACAGCAGCATATTCCCATGTATATGGCAGATTGGGAAAAGAAACTTAATGATTTTCTACTATTTACAGGACGTAAAGTTTTAGAAGACGCAGGACGCATTACTGCTGATCAGGCAAAAAAACTGGCAGAAGGACAATATATATTGTATGATCAGTACCGAAAAGAAACAGAAAAGCAACTGGATGAGTTGATTGATGAAACAAAAAAAATAGGAAAGGATAAAAATAGTTAGGATAAAATGGTAACTCAAAGCGAACAAGTACTAGAAAATGCGCTAATAAAAACTCTTCAAGATAATGGATATGAGTATATCCAGATAAAAGAAGAGGAAAATCTATATACTAACTTCAAGTCCCAACTTGAAAAGCATAATAAGAAACAGCTAGCTTTACACAATCGAAAACGTTTTACAGATAAAGAATTTGAAAAAATACTCATTTATCTAGAAGGAGGCACTCGCTTTGAGAAAGCCAAGAAACTTCGTGATCTATTGCCTCTTGAATTGGAAAATGGAGAACGTATTTGGATAGAGTTTCTTAATCGGAACAAATGGTGCCAAAACGAATTTCAAGTTTCTAACCAAATTACAGTTGAAGGACGAAAAACTTGTCGTTACGATGTGACGATTCTCATTAATGGACTACCTTTAGTTCAAATAGAATTGAAAAAGAGAGGAATAGAACTAAAGAAAGCTTACGACCAAATACAACGTTATCACAAAACCTCATTCTACGGATTATTTGACTATATCCAATTGTTTGTCATTTCCAATGGTGTCAATACCCGGTATTTTGCGAATAACCCCAATAGTGGATATAAATTCACCTTCAACTGGACAGATGCGGAGAATAAGCCGTTTAACGATCTGAGTATGTTTGCTAACTTCTTCCTTGAAAAATGCAATCTCGGAAAGATGATTAGCAAATATATCGTTTTGCATGAAGGCGATAAGTGCTTAATGGTTCTTCGTCCTTATCAATTTTATGCTGTTGAACGCATTTTAGATAGAGTTCAAAATTCAAATAACAACGGATATATCTGGCATACAACCGGTGCCGGAAAAACACTAACTTCGTTTAAAGCAGCTCAACTTGCATCGGAAATTGAAGGTATTGACAAAGTTCTTTTCGTCGTAGACCGTAGAGACTTGGATACTCAAACCCAATCGGAATATGAAGCATTCGAGCCGGGAGCGGTTGATAGTACCGATAACACACGAGAGTTAATTCGGCGTTTAAGTGGAGACTCAAAGATTATCATTACAACTATCCAAAAGCTGAATACGGCTGTAACAAGAGATTATTACAATAAACATTTGCAGGACGTTCGCAATAAGAAAGTTGTTATGATTTTCGACGAATGCCACCGTAGCCAATTTGGAGATAGCCATAAGAATATTGTCCGCTTCTTTAACAACTTGCAAATCTTTGGTTTTACAGGAACTCCGATATTTGTGGAAAATGCAAAACAAGACATAACCACAAAAGAAGTCTTCGGAGATTGTATGCACAAATACCTGATTAAAGATGCGATAGCCGATGAGAATGTTCTGGGCTTTCTTGTGGAGTATTATAAAGGAAGTGAAGACTTGTCGATTGATAATATGAATGAGGTTAGAATGAGAGAGATTGCACAATTCATTCTCAACAACTTCTACAAGTCCACGTTCGATGGAGAATATAATGCTTTGTTCGCAACGCAATCTATACCGATGCTTTTGCATTACTACAAAATATTCAAAGAGCTGAATCCTAAGATTAAGATAGGAGCAATATTTACACACGCTGCTAATGGGAATCAGGATGACGAGCAAACAGGAATGAATCAAGGATTTGTAAGCCAAATAGTAGAATCCGACCAGCTTCAAATGATTATGGACGATTATAATCAAATGTTCGGAACTGCGTTTTCTACTGAAAACTTCAGAGCTTATTCGGATGACATAAACCTGCGAATGAAAAAGAAAAAGCAGGATATGAAACCTCTTGATTTATTGCTTGTCGTAAATATGTTTCTTACAGGTTTCGATGCTAAGAAGTTGAATACTCTATATATAGACAAGAATTTGGAATATCATGGACTTCTTCAGGCATTTAGTAGAACAAACCGGGTATTGAACGAGAAAAAACGCTTTGGTAAAATTGTTTGTTTCCGTGACTTAAAGAGTAATGTAGATGCTTCGATTAAACTATTTAGCGATGAGAATCCAATCGAAGACATTATCAGACCTCCTTATGATGAGGTTAAGAAAGAATTTAATGAACTACTTTTAGATTTCAAAGAAAAATATCCAAGCGTAGATTCTATAGATGGTTTAAAGAGCGAGTATGACAAGCGTGATTTTGTATTGGAATTTCGTGAACTAATAAAGAAACGAGCTGAAATACAAATATATGAAGAATTCAATAAAGAGGATAACGACCTTGTTATGCTCGAACAAGAGTTTGAGGATTTCAGGAGCAAGTATTTGGATATTGCTGTTGGAAATATAACCGTTGGAGATTCATTGGTAGCTGGAGAGCCTGAAATGCC
>DAIPZW010000120.1:0-2212 GCA_036781965.1 Bacteroidales bacterium | reverse complement strand
GAGAACACTTGATGATATAGATTTTTGTTTGGAACTACTTCATTCTGATATTATAAATGTAGCCTATATTCTTCAACTTATCTCAGATCTGAATCCGTCAGCTGACGATTATCCTGAAAAGAGACAGCAAATTATCGATACCATGATAAAAGATGCTGTTATGCGGAATAAGGCAAAATTAATTGAAGGCTTTATTCGCCAGAATGTAGATGAAAACAAAAATGGCTTTGAGAAATCAAAAGCTGATGGTTCAATGGACTTAGAAAGTCGCCTGAACGAATATATGAATAAAGCCAGACAAGAAGCGGTTGAGTATCTTGCAGAAGAAGAGGATATCGACAGAGAAGCTTTGATTCAATTCCTAAATGAATACGACTACTTACAACGTGAGAAACCGGAGATTATTCAGGAGGCAGTCAGAAAGAAAAAGGTCAAATTAAAAGAACGTAAGACTATCCAATCTCGAATCTTGCGGAAATTACGTGATATAATCAGCATGTTTAACTGGGAATAAAAAATAAACAATATAAATGAGCGAAGAATTACAACAGAAATTGCGTACCCAATTGTGGGCTGTCGCAAATGCTTTAAGAGGAAATATGTCTGCCGGAGATTTTATGTATTTCTCTTTAGGTTTCATTTTTTACAAGTATCTTTCGGAAAAAATAGAGTTGTATGTAAACGATGAATTGAAAGAAGATGGTCTTACCTTTCAGGAGGCATGGGCTGGAGATGATACCGATTTGAAAAATGATATAAAGGAAATTTGCATCGAAAATCTGGGATATTTCATACAACCGGAATATCTTTTCTCTACAATCATAGGTATGATTGAAAGAAAAGAGAATATTCTTCCTTCATTGGAACGATCTCTAAAGAGAATTGAAGACAGCACTACCGGACAAGAAAGTGAAGATGATTTCGGAGGTTTATTTTCTGATATTGACTTAGCGTCCCCTAAACTAGGGCGAACTGCAGATGATAAAAATAAACTGGTGAGTGAGGTGTTAGTTGCCCTAAATGGAATTGATTTTGGTTTAGAAGAGGCGGATGATATTGATATTTTGGGAGATGCATACGAATATATGATTTCCCAATTTGCGGCAGGTGCAGGTAAAAAAGCGGGGGAATTCTATACTCCTCAAGAAGTTAGCCAGATATTAGCTGAAATCGTAACAACTGGCAAAACAAGACTGAAAGACGTGTATGATCCTACTTGCGGAAGTGGATCACTCCTTTTAAGAACAGCAAAAAACGGAAAGGCTGATGTTATATACGGACAAGAGAAAAACCCCACCACCTTCAATCTTTGCCGGATGAATATGCTTTTACATGGAGTGAAGTATAATGATTTCGATATCCAAAATGGAGATACTTTAGAAGCAGACGATTTCGGAGAAAAGCAATTTGATGCGGTAGTTGCGAATCCTCCGTTTTCAGCCACTTGGAGTGCAGCAAGTAAATTCAACAACGATGATCGTTTCAGTTCTGCCGGAGTTCTCGCTCCAAAATCAAAAGCCGATTATGCGTTTATTCTCCACATGATTTATCACTTGAACGAAAGTGGAACTATGGCTTGTGTTGCACCGCATGGAGTATTATTTCGTGGTAGTGCCGAAGGGAAGATCCGTCAATTTCTGATTGAAAAGAAAAACTATATTGATGCTATTATTGGTTTGCCTGCCAATATTTTCTACGGAACCAGTATTCCTACTTGTATTTTGGTAATTAAGAAGTGTCGTAAAGAGGAAGACAATATTTTATTTATCGATGCCAGCAAAGAGTTCGAGAAAATAAAGACGCAAAACAAACTCCGCCCCGAGCATATCAATAAAATCATTGAAACTTATCGAAATCGTTCTGAAATAGAGAAATACAGTCATTGTGCTACATTAGAAGAAATTCGAGAGAATGACTTTAACCTGAATATCCCTCGCTATGTGGATACATTTGAAGAGGAAGAAGAAATCGACATTCATGCAGTTATGGCTGAAATCAAAGAACTGGAAGCCAAACGTGCAGACCTAGATAAAGAAATCGAAGTTTATTTGAAAGAATTGGGGCTCGTCCTTTAATTTTCTCTCTATAATCCTTAATGCTTAAAAAACAAGACTAAGAACAATCGAGATGAAGAAAGATAGAAAAGAAGGCGGAAAAGTTCCAAATTTGAGATTTCTGGAGTTTACCGGGGAGTGGAAAAGATCTGTTTTGG
>DAIPZW010000119.1:0-5544 GCA_036781965.1 Bacteroidales bacterium | reverse complement strand
CTCAATACAGGGTTTTCCATATTGCTAATATCTACAAGAGGAGAGATTAAACGAGCTTTTGTTATTGCAATGTCATAAGAGGCAAAATAAGCATATCCATTATCTCCATCTTGAGCGCCCGGATTAAGAGTTGTTCCAATATTACCAAGAAGCCATGTTGGCTGATTAGTTATAGTTATTCCTGTTTCAATAATTTCGACAGACCAACCGGCATTATCATATTTTTTATTGGCAAAAGACTCGTAAAAAGGTGCAGCATAAGGAACTTTATATGTCAATACATTTGAAGATACAGCTTCGCTTGTTCCTATACTATTTTTAGCTTCTACGGTATAAGTATAGCTGCTTTGAGATGAAGTATCAATAGTAGTATCTATATAGGTAGTAGAAGTATGATCTTCTGCAAGAACTACATTATTTCTGGATACACGATAAGTTAAAGTACTTGGATCTACATAACCGTTATTTACTCCTAATGTAGGAGCTGTCCATGTGAGTTTTCCTTTTCCGTCTTCATCAACTATAAGCAAATCAGTTATCGGATTAGGAATATCTTCTCCCGCATACAGGCTATGAGTTGCTTCTTCTCCTGCCCCATGGCTATTATAAGCTATGATTCGATAAGTATTCATTTGGTTGGGAAGAGAAATAATCACATCACTAAAGACAAGTCTTTCTCCAGGAGCAGGATTATCCCATTCTCCGGAAGCAACAGTTTGATCATTACGATAAAGTTCTATTTTTGTAATGGAAGTCAGCTCGTCCCCTCCCATTTCTTTTGTGGGAGCAAGAAAAGAAACTTTGGGATAAGTTCCCGAATCAGTAGACCAGGTATTATAAATGTCGCTCACTGCGGCGGGAGTTCTTAATCCGGATACCTTTTTAATATTGATATTATTAAAGTATAATCCGGCTAAAGCGGTTCCTGTCACTTGGAAAGAAAGATGATGAATTCCTTCCGAACCTTCTTTTATCATAAAATGAACAGTCTCGGTAGTGAGTTCAGCCGCTTGATAACCTCTGTAGGTTTCCAATACTTCATGAGAAGATATATCGGTGGAAACTCCTAAGTACACATTGAAATCATTTATTCTGTAACGATTGAAAGACTCAATAGTATAAGTCAACTCATAAATGCCCTCTTCTGCAAAATTAATAGGAGGAGAAATAAACCAACTGTCCAAGCCATTTATAGGATAGGAGGGAGACAACGCTCCCTTTTCTTCATATCCCCAGTTTACTTCTAAATCATTTACATCTACTTGTGTCCACAGCTTGAAATTACTTTCATCGAAAACATTTTCGTAAGGAATTTCAAATGTGCTTCCGAATAACACTTCATTAGACAGGCTTGGATTTCCTTTCTCTTCTTCTCCATTTATATAAGGAATAACCTGATAGTAATAATAAGACAATTTCTCAGGCATGTTATCTGAATAAAAAGGAGTTGTTAATTCATTAATCACAACATTATCAGGGAATCGTCTCAAATCGTATCGCAGGTTGGCTACGTCCAAGTATCCGCCGTTCATCCCTTCGGTTGGAGCCGTCCAACTTACTTTAGGTTTATTTTCGTTTCCTTCATCTGCTACTAAAGTCACATTAGTAACAGGCTTAGGAGTGTCTTTTCCTACAAAATATTTCAAACTTTCCTCAGAACTCATACCAGCATTGTTATATGTTGATACTCTAAAAAGCACATTCCCTTTTTCTGAAATGGTAATATTACGAGTATAAGTACTTCCCGCAGCAGCACCCACAAAAGTATATTCTTGACCTGCACAGTAAATAACTCCATCTACGGTTCCAGAAAGAGCATTCCCATTAACAGTCTTAGTAGGAATATCAAAACTTAACACTCCTGTCAAAGCTCCATTAGCAGAAGGTGTGAAACTTAAATTTGAAACTGACGCAGGAGCTGAAGCTTCCGGAGTAGCCTCCAGGATTACCAATCCAACCATCTCTTCTTTATTCGTGAAAGTATAAACAAGTTCAGAGTTTGCTGTAGTTAAGTTGGTAGCATAAATGGATTGAGAGTCTGAATTATACAAAGACCAATATAAAATATCCGTAGCAGGATCAATTATACCTCCCAAGTACTTTCCCTGAGTTGGAATAATTCTTGTAGACGCAATCTCTTTTACAACTCCTGTCTTTGTGTTTATCGAACAAAGCATTTCACCCGCTAATCCAAATAAATTTCCTTTTGAGTCTGATGCTAAAAAAGACAAAGTAATGTATTCTCCTGATTCTTTTTTAAGAGTATCAATAGCCGTACATACTCCTGTTTCTAAATTTAACTTGCCTAATGTTTTTCTATGTATATAGTTTGTTTCATTCACGGTGTAGATGTCGCCACTGGAAACATCATAAGTCATCACATTGATTTTGTCATTATAACTTAATGTGTTTGAATAAATAGGAGTTCCTATAATATCCCAAGTAATTGCATCATAAGTAGTCAAACGACAAAGTGGCTCTCCGATATCATCATATCTTCCATCCCAAACATAAGCATAATATTTGCCATCGATATACACAGCATCCCAAGTCGCTAGATTAGCCATTTCTTTAACAAAATTCATTTGTGCAGGTTGAGAAGTATTTACAGTATAAATACTTCTTTTAAATTCCGATGTAGTAGCACTAATTACTGTTCCCAACAAAAGAGGAGATGCAGCTTCCGGTCGAATAAGTGGTTCAGTCGTAGATTGTTTAATAAATAATCCGGCCAAGACTTCATTATTGGAATTGAAAGAAACTAATTGAGTTTCTGTATATGTTTCTTCATCGAGGTCTACTTCAAATAAACCTTTAGACCCCATTGACATCATATTTGCATACGTATAATACAGTTTATTGGTTTCAAAGTCAATGACAGCATCTCCATATAATATAGTACCTGTAATTTGATGTGAACTTCTGTATTTGAGAGTTATCTGAGCTGTTGAAGCATCAACAATTCCCCAGCCTTCCCGATATAAAACATACAAGTCTCCTGCTTTGTTGAAAACTAATTGAGCAGCATACGCTTGTTCCCAAACATCCAAGTCGGCGAAATAATACTTAAGTTCATCGATCAATTCATATTGACCTGTTGTTAAATCTATTTTAGCCAAAACATGATGACCTTGATCATTTATAGCTAAAGCATAAGTATTTCCGGTATTAAAATCATAAGCCATTGAATTGATTAGATCGTTTCCTGTTATGGCAATAGGAGTTCCTACAATACTCCAAGTTTCCACATCATAAGTAGTTAATGTATTTCCCGATACACTTTCTATGAGAGCATGATATTTTCCATTAATATAAACGCCTGCTCTAATCTTTGTTTCATCTGCTGTTGTAGCAGTTAAGGAAGAACCCGACTCTGCTTTAATTGAATAGATACCCAAAGCCTTTGAATCGGACGATTCATACAAAGCTCCATAAAGAGTAGTCCCTGTTTGTGCATTTGTCTGCTCTGCAAAAAGGAATGAAACAAATGACAATACAAATAGAAATAGTAATTTTCTCATAAATGATTGTTTTTATAGTTAGTAAATAAGATATTTATTACATAGAAATTAAAGACTCGCAAATTAAGTGACTTAAGCTCTATAAAGAAACAAAATCACAAGGATAAAAAGTGGACGACCGGAGACAAATGGTGGACAATAAAGTTAAATAGATGATAGGAAGCCATATAATTCCGCTGCTCCTCCTTCAATTTCAAGCTTTTGCCCGATACGCATTTTCTTCTTTTTACAAGAATCCGGTGTAATATTTAGTAAAAAAGCAATTTCTTTGGTGTTTAGTCCTATGTATATATAGGATAAAAAGCGAATGTCGGAAGCGGTAAGGTCAGGAAATCGTTCTTTCAGCTTCTGAATGAAATCATGATTGACTTCTTCGAAGTAGCGAAGGAAGTCATTGCCTTCAGATTCCGTTTTTACTTGACTTCGTAGCTTATCCAACAACTTAAGAATGTTATTGTCTTTATAACTTTCCTGTTTCAGCGAAGAATAAATATCGTCTATCAGTTCGTTTTTGCTGGATAAATGCATTGCCTTGACGGCTAATTCGCGATTCTTGGAGTCTATCTTATTTTTCAGTATTTCCTGTTCTTTCAAGAAGCGTTCTTGTTTGAGCAAAGCTAAGGTTTCTTGCGCTTTCAACTGTTGTTCCAAAATTAACTTGTTGTTTTGCATTTGTTCCAACTCCAAAGAAATCACTTTCTGGTTTTTTTCTGCAATGATCTTCTTTTGTCTTTCTTTGATGGTCTGAGTATAAATCGCCCAAATCAGGATAAAACAGAGGGCAACCAAGAGAATAAACAGGATTCGCTCGCGTTTTAGTCGCGTTTTACTGTTTTCCAGATCTTTTTGGTAGGTAGCCATTTCAAATTTCACCCGATTATTCTCAAAATTCACTAAGTTCGTCAATCGATTCAAGGAATCTTTGGCAAAAACAATGGAATCCTTATAAGCAAAAGCGGTCTTATATTCATTACTTAAGAAATAAATTTGCGAGAGTTGCTCGAAAACTTCCACCCGACTGTTTATATTCGGACAAATTTCGGCAGCCATAGAAGCATAATGGATTGCTTGTTCAGAATTATACTCTGATTCATATATATTAGACAGGATCAAATATACATTCATCAGATGTTCTTTATCTTTCGGCTCTTGAACAGTTGGAATAATTTCTTTTGCTAATCTCTTGGCGGCGGAAAAATCTCCGGCAAGGAAGACATTTTCTATTTCCGCCACTTTTACGTGAGGAAGAGCATGCTCATCTTGTTGTAAATATCGTTCTGCAATCTCCAAAAACTTTTTTGCTTTTTCAATTTCTCTCTCTTTATTATATATAATACCTAAATTCGTAGCACTAATTCCCATGATTACGGTATTATTTGCCAACTTTGCATCATTATATACTTTCAACAGATATTCAATTGCCTTGTCCGAGTTGCCACTCTTAAAGTACATGATCGCAATGTTAATCAATGCGTTCTTTTCGCTGTACGTATCCAGACTTTTGAGGGCTATCTTGTAGGCTTCCAGGAAGTTTTCCAAAGCATCTCCGTAGTTTAATATCTCGGAATAAATAACGCCTATCCCATTATAAGCCAGGAACAATTCTTTGTCCCAATTATTATTGGCTGCGACAAACTTGGCTTCGAAAAGCATGTCCAATCCTTCGGTGTAGTTCTTATTTTTAATGTTCTCAATCGCCTTTTTTACAGTTTCTGCACATTGTTCTTTGGTTTCAATAACGGCGGAACATTCAAACGCAACAAAGAAGGATAGAAGAAAAAGAGGATATTTATATCGTTTGATTAGGAATTGCATGAAATTGATTATTTTTCCGATACAAAAATAATACTTTCTTCAATTAGTTCCTAATTGAGGAACAGGCAGAAAGCAGAAAGGAACAAGAAACAAGGAGAAAAAACAAAGGACAAAGGAGCTGTTTCGCAAAATTGAGGAGACTTTTTCAGTTTGGTATATACCAAATTTCAGTTTTATATATATCCTTCTTAGAGTTGCACTTTTCAAA
>DAIPZW010000118.1:0-5603 GCA_036781965.1 Bacteroidales bacterium | reverse complement strand
AATTTCGGACGCGGGTTCAACTCCCGCCAGCTCCACCACTTTTTAGTTGTTTGAAGTTCAATGAAGTCTACTAAGCCCACACAGCACAAGCTCTGCGGGCTTTTTTACGTCTATTGTCGTCCAGTGAGAATTGCTGAGAACTACGAGTTATGGCACCCTGAATGGGACCCACTAAGAAGGGTCCAAAAACCGAGGGTCCCAAAATGGCAAAAATCGCTAAGAAGCTCACTGACACTGAAATCAAAAGCACCAAGCCAGCCGATAAAGAAATCAACTTGTTTGACGGTGATGGTCTGATTCTACGAATCGCTCCTTTGGCGAAAGGAGGCAAGAAAAATTGGTATTTCAGGTATGCAGTACCAGTGAGCAAGAAAAGAACCAAAATGAGCCTTGGGACATATCCTCACCTTACCCTTGCAAGAGCCAGAGCCTTACGTGATGAATATCTCTCCTTTCTGGCAAATGGTGTTGATCCCCAAATCCATAACAACGATAAGGCGAAGGCATTAAAGAGTGCTACTGAGCACACTCTCCAAGCCGTAGCGCGGAAATGGTTAGATGAGAAGGTAAAGACATCAGGTATCTCACAAGACCATGCAGCAGACATCTGGCGCAGCTTAGAGAGAAATGTCTTTCCCGGTCTGGGTAATGTCCCTATCAATGAGATCCGACCTAAGCTCTTAAAACAACACCTTGATCCTATTGAGCAACGAGGCGTATTGGAAACTCTACGCCGTATCATTTCACGTCTGAATGAAATCTTCCGGTGGGCAGCTACTGAAGAACTTATTGAGTTCAACCCGGCTGACAACCTTGGTCAAAGATTCAGTAAACCAAAAAAGCAAAATATGCCTGCCCTTCCCCCAAGCGAATTGCCAAGGTTTATGGAATCTTTGACGAATGCGTCAATCCGGTTGGAAACACGTATGCTAATTGAATGGCAATTGTTGACATGGGTTCGTCCGGGTGAAGCCGTTCGCGCAAGGTGGTCTGATATTGATACAACCAACAGCATTTGGAACATTCCTGCTGATTTCATGAAAATGAAAAAGCTTCACAAAGTTCCTTTGAGTAAAGAAGCTTTGCGCATCCTTGAATTAATGAAATCAATAAGTGGGCATAGAGAATGGGTTTTCCCCAGCATAAAAGCGCCTCTTAATCATATGCATGAACAAACAGCCAACGCAGCTATCATCCGAATGGGGTTCGGAGGCGAGCTTGTAGCTCACGGTATGCGTTCTATTGCACGAACAGCGGCAGAGGAGTCTGGTAAATTCAGAGCTGAAGTTCTTGAGGCAGCGCTTGCCCACTCGAAAAAAGATGAAATTATCGCAGCATACAATCGTGCAGAATATCTGATAGAGCGACAGAGTTTGATGCAATGGTGGAGTGATTACGTTCAAGCTCAAAGATCAAATGCTCTGGTAGCCTAAGTATCAGAATAGCTAATATAATCCTGAAGGTAAAGAAAATGGAAACCCTATTCAAAGTTTTTGAAAAATTTAGTTCCAGACCACTTTTTTTTATTTTTTTCGGACTCTCACTTTGTGAATTTTTTCAGAAACAATCTGTTCTGATGAATCCATCAGCAGATAACATCGCGAAATTATTCGCAGCCATGATATTAGTTGTTTTTTTACTTGGGGATTTGAATGGCTAATCTTCAAGTTCAATGTAAACCTTGAACCTCATGATCAAGGCGATATTGGACCAACAATTGGAACGGCTACTTTAGCTGTATACTTAGTTTATGCCTTTCACTTTCTCAGTGAAAATCCTGAAGCATTAAATTTAAAGTTATTAACTAACTCTGGCTTTATATACAGCACAACTCTATTATTATTCTCATTAGAATGCATGAAGCTTAGAAGACTTAAACAAAAATAAACAACATCATTGTGATGATAAATATAAAATAGGCATGGCGAAAAAAAATCACCACGCCTAAAATATAATAATTATGGTAGCATCATTGATACATAATCCACACCAATCCTTGAGCTATACTGAGACGCTATAGCCTGATATCTTTCTGCATAACCAGTTCTCAGTTGAGATTTAAGTTTGAGTCGGACAGGAACATTTTGCACGTTGCCATCCATATTACTTAAAAACACGGCAGAAATAATATTTTTTTCTTCGCCATCAACTGTTGTTCCATGATTCAACACCACCATATAATCAACAACAGGAAGCGTTTTATCCCCTTCGAAAATAGAGAGATATTTTCTTTGATTTTTATGCATTACATATATATATTTCGAATGTTCAGCAAATGGCAATGCTTTACTCTGACTGGCGTTAAAAAGCTCCAGAACTTTAATGAGCCTGTGCGGACTTAATCTTACATGGTGAGGGTCGTTATCCTGAGTAGGAACCAAATCACATGCCGCAGATACACATAAATACCATTTGTTCGACTCTGTATCAAAGAAAATAGTGCCAGTAGAAATATGACCATCTTCAAAATTCTTTGAAGACAAATTCATATTTAAAGCATGATACATTTCGTGATAAGTATCATTATTTGATGGCAGATC
This sequence comes from Bacteroidales bacterium, assembly GCA_036781965.1. Lineage (GTDB taxonomy): Bacteria > Bacteroidota > Bacteroidia > Bacteroidales > Azobacteroidaceae > Azobacteroides. The sequence goes on along the minus strand of DAIPZW010000118.1, from coordinate 3,063 downwards.
CATTTTTGAAGAGCAATATTGGAGCAATGCAGCAACTCCGCTGTTAGCGTATTCATTTGAATAGCTATCAAAAACACTTTTGATAAATTCATCCAGCGTATTATTATTTTTAAGTCTTTGATAAAGCTCTTCTGATAAATTACCAAATACAAAGTCAATATTTCTACATCTAATATCAGGCGAGTCTGATTTTAATATCTCATTTAACCACGCAGCTTGACCGTAATGATCGTTAGCCAAATGATTTACAAAAGATAAAGCCTCAGCTTCGATTGCATTCTGAATTTCAGATTTTATTAACTGATAATAAGATGGTTTCCATTCAATGAGAGAATCATTGAGAGTTTGCCAAATCCTATCTCCATCGTTTTCATGATCATCTTGAACCTTATGAAATAGGGAGACAAAGATATTACCACATTGAATCCATTTTACTCCGCTTTCATCACCCCGAATGACATTGCCAGATGTGTTGCTAGAAATAATTGCATTTCTAGACACAGCATATTCTGCAATCATTTTTGCAATGAAGTTTTTATCCTTTTGATCCTCCAACACAGCATCATCATGTATTAATCTTTTAATTCTTCTACAAGGCTTACTGTCTTTAATATAGGCTATTGTTTCATCTCTTGTGAGAGCTTTATTACCATTATCATTTAAGTTCGGTAATACAACGTCTTCCCAATAACTTTGGACATCTTCATTATCGTAGTCAATGATCAAGCTGTTGATATCCAGAGCACCTTTGAGAGTCGATGATATCTGCATCCAAACCGTTTCTAAATTCTCTCTAGTATATATTACAATCATATTTAAATGATCGGAGTCTTTCAAATCTTGTAATAGTTTAAGTGTTTTATCAGGTGCATTATTATCAAGATGATAATCTACAATAATAAGATCTGATTTTCTAATCCGATCCACATCGAAATTAACAGAACCATTGTCAACATCACAAATCATATTTTTAGATTGAAAAAAGCTCTCAAGAGTAGCGGCTCGTTTAGATGAGTCAATTTTGTTGTAGTCTAAATCAACTTCGTTATTCAACGCCCTGATTGATTCAGAATACGTCAGAAAATCGTCATCAATCATGACAACGGAACGAATTGCATTTTCGCAGAAAGTTTTCTGGACAAGAGAATTATAATTTGCCACTGTCATATTAGAACTCCACTCCATTGAACTGGATCACAAAATTAGCGCCATCTTTTATTAAATAGTTATCGCCTTCATCAGGTTCTGAATACCATATTTTATGATGTGCAACAGCAAGGTTTTCTCGACATAGATACAGACCTACCCCATGTCCATTTGCTCTTTTGCTATAAAATAGTTCAAATAGTCGCGGGATATCATCGGTATCAATTGCCGGACCAGAATTTGCTATGATAACCAAAGAATTCACAAAACCAATCTTTATGAGCCTATTATTTGACAGACTGACCCAATACATTGCATTGTTGATAATATTAGTAAAAACAGGATAGATCCTTGATGGTATATCTGTTATTGCGATTTGCTTAAACTCTTCACTAAATTCAATAGTTATTCGTTGCCGTTCGAAACGCTCCCCAAAGAACTTCAGGACATAATCCATGATATTTTTTCCAGTTATTCTCTGCCTGGATTGATAACCTGATATTTTCAAAGGTGATAAGAAACGTATTTGTTGAGTAAGCGATCTGTGAGCATTTAACGCCAATGAAAAACCAGGGTGTTCTTTTACAGAAGTAGGAAGAGAGTTTAGTCCTCTGGTTACCATAGAATCCATTTCTTCAAGTTCATGAGATATTATCTCAACACTAATACCTAACTGTGCAAGCGCGTTTAAACTTTTAGCTTTTTCTTCAAAATATGAGCGTTCTTCTTCAGATAATGAGAATGCTGAATCTAAGTTTATACCTTCAAATAATCTATCGAGACCTTTTATTATTGATTGATATTTGAAAGTTAGGGTATCAACTGACTCAACATATAAACTATCGAGCAAATTAAACACATTTTCAATTTGTGAATCATTATCTATTGAATCAACAACTGATATAGTTTTAGCATAATAATCACTTCGATCAACCTTTATTTCATCGGCCCATTTTTTTAAAAGAGAATGTATCTTCTCCTCTATCGTGTTATTAAACTTAGTTAGTTTAGAATTAATAATACCTTGATTTTTTTCAAGGTGATTTTTCGCTGACAATGAAGGCTCAAGTTTATTTAATTCAGAATCAAGTTTATTAATTGCTAACTTCATTTGTAGAATATACGCAGAGAACTCATTAAATTTATCTCTGTAGTCTCTATATTTCTCTTCATACATTCCAAGTTTTGGAGGTTTGATAGGCGTTTTAATTTCACTGCGCAACGCATCTAAGTTTGTAAGATCACTGTCTATAATTTTAAGATAGTTTAAATCTAACGAACCATCAGTTTTATCAAGCTTAGTTTTCAGCCTTTTAACAGCCTCCAAGGAAGCATCAAGAACTGGTGTCTGATTCTTCAAAGCTTCTGAAAAACTTTTTTGTGTTGATTTTCGAGCTTGTTGTTGAGCAGATTTTCTTAACTCTTTTTCACGCTTAACTTGTTCTAAAAGCTCTTTACGGTCATCAGAACGTGAACCAAAAAATCTATCAGCAAGTTCAGTTAACAAATTAGATATAATAGTTTTCAGTTCTCTTGCAGCCTGGTTTCTTATGAATCCCTCTCTCCCCGACTTATCTTTCAGCTCTTTATTACTGGATTGAGTAATTCCAATATAACCAAAAATCCTTCTATTAGACCAATAATATCGCCCTGCATTCCATGAACGTCTTTCTTCTATCTGGAAGAAATCATTATCTACTCGACCATAAGGTAATACTCTCAAGCTATCCCTAAAAATCATTAGTCCTGCATACTTTTTGGCCTTAAGATCAAAGTGGGAATGTTCACGTTCAGTATGTGATGTATTTTGTGAAAGGAATTCAAACGTTCCTATCTGAAGCTCAAATGGGCCGACCCCTGCGTGATCCTACCCACGTAATATGGACACAGGCCTAAGCGAGGTTCTTGTTTTCAAAT
>DAIPZW010000117.1:0-5655 GCA_036781965.1 Bacteroidales bacterium | reverse complement strand
TTTACTGAGTATGGATTTATGTCAACAAGTTTGTTATTTGATAAAAACTATTTTTTCAAAATCTGTAAAATTGTATGACCCGCAATAGAGCATTAGCCATGAACCTTGATCAGAACAAACATCACCTGCTGTGATTTCTAAATCATAAGGAAAAGTTCTGCTAGTAATAATCTGATTGCTTACAAAAGGATTTATTGCTCCGGCAAAAAGCACATCACCATTTGTGCCAACAATATGATAATTTATTTTACTATCCATTGAAGCAGCTAGATTGTTCTTCGCTCCGACAACTACAACTATTGTCAATGCTCCTGTTTCGGGATCTCCAGCATCGATCATAGCTGAACGAATTTCAAAATTCGGATCATCATAAGAAACTTCAAAAGGAACTGTTCGTTCAATAATTTTTTCCAATTCTGTTTCTGCTATCTTTTTCGCTCTTTGCTTAGATTCATTTTCCAAAGAGACATATTTTTCGCGTAGCTCATTTGGATCTTTTTGAGCTTGCAGTTCAGCTCGCATGTCTTCTGCCATTTTGTTTTGTTCCTTAATTAATTCTACAAATACAGAAGGAAATTTTCCTAATGTTTTGTTTTCGACAAGATTGGACTCTAAACTATTTCCTTCACAGCTTACCATAATAAAGGCAAGTAAAAGAAACATCAATGGTAAATAATTACATTTTTTCATTTTCTGTTTTTAATTGATTAGTAATTTCTATTTATTAGTATTTTTAGAATGTTAATATTGATTTATTTCCCAAAGATAGATATTTTTTTAATTTGTAAATACAAATACATTTGTATTATTCATCTCCGGAAAAAACAGTGTTAAAATAAATGTTGAGATAAGAATGAGAATGATAAATAATAAGGAGAACAAACCAAGCCTGCTATAATGTTTTGAAAATAAATGAGTCAGCATAAAAGAGGCTCCGAGAAAGAAAATCGCCAACCAAGATTCATTCCATTGGGATTGAATAAAATATCCGATCATACTTATTAGCCCTAGAATAAAGAAATAGCTTAAGTAGTGCAATGTTTTGATTCGTTCTCCTCTTCCGGGTAAATATAAATTAATGGAAGCAATGATGAAAAGAAGCAAAAGTATGCCTATGGAAAGTATTTCTTGCAAACTAAGATGTATTTGTATGGATAATAAACTTTCCCACGACGAAAAGAAGGAAGGAAAAAGACTTAAATCGTTTTTATAAACGCTATAAGTGAATATTCCCAAACAAACAAACCCGGCTCCTAAGAGAGTTGCTATAAGAGAACGCGTATTTAATGATTGGAATCGATAGCCTCCCCGCCATAACAAAGGAATAAAGAAAAGAAATGGTGGAAACCATAGACTTCCTATTCCTAATATTAGTCCGGATATAAAATAAGCCCATTGGGATTGAGGGTTTTGATAGGTAAAGAATAATATAAATGAGGCAAACAAAATACAAAGTGCCGAAAGTGCAGGATAAATCTCCCCATAAAAAGAGGGTTGAGTAATGACAAAAAGCAAATAAAAGGATGCCAGCAAGAATGTTTTTGTCTTAATGATGATAAAAAGCTGATTGATGTAGAGTAAAGATAGAGCTACGCCAATATGTAAGGCAGCAACTCCTACCAATTCCAACCAAGTATATTCGGGAATAAATAAAAATTGGGCAGCTACATATAAAAGAATCAGAAACAACACAGATTTGTTGTTTGATACAATTAAATTATAGAAGCGTTTTAGTCTCATTTCAAATCAAATCCAATGTCTTTGCGATAATTCTTGCCTTCGAAACGGATTACTTTAGCATTGGCATAAGAAAATTGTAAGGCTTCTTGCATGTCTTTGCCGTACGAACTAACAGCTATAACTCGTCCGCCATTAGTCACGACAGAACCATCCGCATTTAATTTAGTCCCTGCATGGAAAATAACACTTCCTTCAGTTGTATTCAATCCTGTGATCAGTTTTCCCTTTTCATAATCGCCGGGATAGCCTGCAGAAACCAATATAACGGTTGTTGCTGTTCTTGGGTCTATTTTTATTTCTTTTTCTTTTAATGTTTGAGTAGCCACACCCTCCAATAAATCGACTAAATCGGATTCTAAGCGAAGCATAACTACTTCCGTCTCAGGATCTCCCATTCGGCAATTATATTCAATTACCATCGGGTTACCTTTAACGTTTATCAAACCGATGAAAATAAATCCTTTATAGTCTATATTCTCTTTCTTCAAACCTTCGACTGTCGGAATAATGATTTGCTTCTCTACTTTTTTCATAAAAATAGAATCTGCGAAAAGAACAGGCGAAATAGCTCCCATTCCTCCTGTATTTAATCCGGTATCTCCCTCTCCTATTCGTTTATAATCCTTAGCTACAGGTAGAATTTTATAATCATTGCCATCGGTTAATACGAAAACCGAACATTCAATCCCTGTAAGAAATTCTTCAATGACTACGGTTTCACTGGATTTACCAAACAATCCGCTCAACATATTTTTCAGCTCTTCCTTTGCTTTAGTTAAATTGTCTATTATCAAGACTCCTTTTCCTGCTGCAAGTCCATCTGCTTTTAAAACATAGGGCGAAGACATCGTATCTAAGAAATTCAATCCTTCTTGCAGGTTTTCTTTAGTAACACTTATATATTTAGCGGTAGGAATATCCTGTCTTTGCATAAATGCTTTGGCGAAATCTTTGCTTCCCTCTAATTGCGCTCCGACTTTAGAAGGTCCAATGACAGGGATATGCTTTAAGTCTTCGTCGTTTTTGAAAAAATCATAAATTCCGTTTACTAAAGGATCTTCCGGGCCTACTACAAGCATGTGAATATCTTTCTCCAGCGTTACTTTTTTAATTGCCTCGAAATCAGTAACCGACAAAGGAATATTTGTGCCTACTTCCTCCGTCCCGGCATTACCCGGAGCTATATAGAGATTATTCAATTTAGGACTTTGAGCCAATTTCCAAGCCAATGCATGCTCTCTTCCTCCGGATCCTAATAATAAAATATTCATAGTCTTTGTTTTTATAAATTTTCTTCAAAGTATTGTGTTATCTTCTCATGCAAATGAATGCGATCTCTCCCTATCATATTATGTCCTTGACCAGGATATACAAAATAATCGGGGTAGGTTCCGGCTTGAATACAGGCTTTTAGGAATGAAAGACTACTTTGCCAAACAACTGTAGGGTCTTCGTCGCCATGAATCAGCAAAAACTTGCCTTTTAATTCGCCTGCCAGATTATTCATATTGGTATATTCATAACCTTCTGGGTTTTCTTGCGGAGTATCCATATAGCGTTCGCCATACATCACTTCATAATAACTCCAATCTATAACAGGTCCTCCGGCAACTCCGACTTTAAATATATCTCCATGCCTAAGCATCAGGTTTGAAGTCATAAAACCGCCATAACTCCAGCCATGTACTCCGATTCTATCTTTATCTACATAAGGCAAAGAGAATAAATAGTCCAAACCCTTCAATTGGTCGGCAACTTCATGCTTACTTAATTGACGATGAATGATACTTTCAAATTCAAATCCTCTTTTGTCGCTTCCACGATTATCCAATGTTAATACAATATAACCTTTTTGCGCCATATAAATATCCCAACCGCGAACTGCTCCCATCCATGAGTCTACAATACTTTGATTATGCGGACCACCATATACATATATAATAGCAGGATAGTTTTTTGTAGGATCGAAATTAGTAGGCTTCACTATCCGATAATATAAATCCGTCTTATTATCATCTGCTTTTAACTTTCCTAAGCTTATTTCAGGAAGAATATAATCCTCGTAAGGATTTAAAGCCGATTGAAGTAGCGTAGTTTTATTTTTCTTTATATCTATTTTCTGAATATTCAACGGTGTTTCCTGACTAGCGTAATAATCTACCAAACAAGTTCCTGAAGCATTCATTTGTCCTTTGTGAACTCCCTGTTGAGAAGTAAGCAAGGTTCTTTTTCCTGTCTTTATCTCTACCTTATATATATGGAACTCAATCGGACTTTCAGCATTGGCTTGTATGTAAATGTTTTTTTCTTCTTTATCAAAACCTAAAATTTGGTTTACTACAAAATTTCCTGAGGTCAATTGTTTTAATAATTGTCCGTCTGTATTATATAAGTATAAATGATTGAAGCCGTCTCGTTGACTTTGCCAAATAAATTGGTTAGGCGTATTTTTTAGAAATAAAGCCGGATGTTGAGGCTCAACATAGCGTTCGTTTCTTTCTTCAAACAAGGTTTTTACTCGTTCGCCTGTCGTTACATCATACTTATTATATTGCATGTGATTTTGTTCTCGATTTAGTTCCGCTATATAAATATATTTCTCCGAAGGATCCCAAGCAATATTGGTTAAGTAATGATCTTTTGGTTCACCGGTTTTTAAATAAATAACTTCTCCCGATTGAAGATGATAAACTCCCAAAGTAACCTCATGGCTCTTTTGTCCTGCCATCGGGTACTTTATAGAAACTAATTGCGCCTCCACAGGTTCCGAACCGAAAGGTTTTTTAGGAGTAGGTATATGTACCAAAGGATAATCGGCAACCATGCTTTCATCCATACGATAAAAAGCTAAATAATTACCTTTGGGCGACCAGAAAGTACCTTTTTCAATACCAAACTCATAACGATGAACGGCTTGTCCGAAAACAATATCTTTAAAAGCATCGATTTCCACATCCAAAAATGAATCTTGTTCATCTGTTATATAGAGATTATTCTCTTTAGTAAAGGCTAAGGTTCGATTCTTAGGGCAAAAGTCCAAGTTAGCCCACGTATTTTCCAATGAGATAGCGCATTCTATTTTTTTATCCTTCAAGTCGAGGAATAGCAACTTATCTTTAGTCTGAACTCTTGCCAATAGGGTCTTTTCATCAAATGAAACAAAAGAAAGTCTATTTATGCTTACCGATTCCGAGTTCGTTATTGTTTTTAATTCCTCTAAAGTCAAGATTATTTTCCCTTTTTCGGAATATAAATTATTCTTATCGTAAGAAAGTAATTCATCTCCTTGCCAAATATAGTTTAATGGTGTTGAAGGAACAAAGTTAGCATAAGTAGTTCCCCCCGGAATTAAATCTTCAAGAGTGAATTGTTTTTGTTGAGCAAGTAGATTATTGTTAGACATAAATAACAAAAGCAATAAGAACAAGGCAATCCGTTTCATTTCCGTTTTATCAATTTTAATTGTTTCTCTTCTTTAAATTCTTTGAACTTTCCGCTGAATATTTCGTAATGTCTGTATTCACACTCCAAAGAACCATTGATCAGTTTTATTTTTTGTTTCGGCTTCAATCCTATTTTAATCATTCCTCCCTCATTAGAAGTAATAAGCCAAGCGTCATAACCTATAAAAACATGCTTTAGTCTTTCGCCGATCATCTCATAAAGTTCCATTATATCATTCGGTCTGAGACGTTCTCCATAAGGAGGATTAGTGATTATAATTCCATTTTCAGGAACTTCCTTTATTGCTTGCATGGCTTGTACTTTTAATTCTATATATTTCGACAATCCTGCATTTTTCACATTCTTAGCTGCTGCATTTATTGCATTTGGAGAAACGTCCGAGCCATATATCTTAAAATCAAAATCGCGTTCTTGACTATCATCCGAACTTATTTGTTCAAATAAGTTCGG
>DAIPZW010000116.1:0-5674 GCA_036781965.1 Bacteroidales bacterium | reverse complement strand
TGATTATCCAACCACTCTTTCATATCCCTGTCTCCATGCAAGCGGGAGAGGTACTCCATCCGGCTTGCAAAATTCTCAAACTTCGAGAGCATCGCCTCAAATGTTTCTGCTTCAATGTTTATAATCTCCATATATCTTATCTTTTTAAGTTGCCATTCTTTTTCGTTTCAAAAATAAACTGTCTCTACCTATAAGAAAAAGGTTTGAATCCTTATGCGGTTATCCGCTTTATCTTTCTAATAACCCGACTCTCTTTTCGGTGCAAATTTCTTATTCTCGCCACGAAGTAAAATAGAAACCTCCGGACTACAATGGGTTTTCAATCAAGTGGCAGCGTGTGGCACCGATTTGGCATAGAGTGGCACCGAAGTCCCGTGAATTTTCTTTCTTTTCCTACGAAGTAAAGTAGAAAAACTCATACCTCAATGACTCAACAACCCTATGCGTACTTTTGTCCGGGGTTGTCTTCAAAGTTTCTCTATTCCACCTAATCCACTTTCTAAAATCAGGGTATTTTGTTGGTATATTACTGCCAAATCAGAAAACTGATACAATCTACACCGGTTACATAGAAGCCAAAGTAGAAAGATATTGCAGAATACCCCATACAAATCCACTTCAAATACTTTCCTTATTAATAGTCGTTTATTTGCAGCCGACAATCGGTTTTCTGTGTAACCGGAAGCCATATTATTAACAATTCAAATAATAAAAAGCATGGAAAGAAAAGATTCTAACAACACTGTGCAAACAAACAGTAGTGAGAAAAAACAAGTACCGGAAAATTTTACCCCTCTGGTGGATGTGGGTGGCGGAAAAAGAAAAACCTCCGAAGGGATGGATTCCAAACTCAAAAAGTTCATCCCAGAGATTGCTCTTCCAGATGTATCGGGAGATTCCGACAAATCTACAGAAGCGACAAATGGCACAAACGATAGTGTCTATACTGACGATGCTACGGATACAGTTGAAACTGGCAAAGCAATTAATGCAAAAGAAATAAACCCGGCAGAAGCGAAAGAACCGACAGTGTCGACTATGCCCAAACGTATCAGTAGCAAACAGCGCAAAGAATCATTAGAAGAATATCGGGAAGCCTTCCTACAAGTTCCTACGCTGGAAGACCGCAAGCCGGTATTCATCAGCCGTGAGGTACGAGATCAGTTAGATGAGATTGTTCGCCGTTTAGGCGGACGGCGCATGAGTCTGTCGGGCTTTATTGAGAATTTAGCCCGTCACCATCTTGAAATGTACCGTGACGATGTTGAGGTATGGAAGAAGCTATAACCTTACGTTTTGGTTATAGCTTGGCTAAAGGAGTAAGCCTGTGTTGTGTTTGACGGCTTACTTTTCTAAAAGGAACATTTCATGTTCGTTTTAGAGGAGCGAGGTTATGTTTTCATTGCATGAAAACCCTCGCTTTGGCTCTCGCCAAAGGGAAAACCGCTCCCGTTGGTTGCAGTTTTTTTTAGTAAACAAGAATAGTAAAATTGAATTCCGACAATAACGATAAGAAGAAAAAGAACGGACGACCGAAGAAAAGTTCCGTGAACCGGAAGAGCAAGACCATTGGGGTCTGCTTTTCCGAACCGGAACTCTATACCCTTCGGCACCGGGCAAAACAAGCCAAACTTCCGCTTAGCGTTTATTGTCATGATGCAATCCTGAATGGAGAAATCAAAGAACCACTCAAAAAAGAGGAATTGGAGATACTCCGAAGCCTTGCCAATATGGGTAATAATTTGAATCAACTCGCCAGATCGGCTAAGTTTTTAACGGCTAAACGGCTCGAAAACGAGGCTCAAGCAATATTTGAAAACATACTAAATATCATAAATAAGCTGTCGGATGATTGGAAAAATAGTAAAAGGAAGAAGCTTTAAAGGGTGTATTTCGTATGTAATGGATGCTAAAGATGCAAAGATTTTGGCAAGCGAAGGAGTGTTAGAGACCGATAAGGAATCTATTATCAATAGCTTTTATATGCAGAGTTTGCTCAATCCGAACCTGTCAAAATGTGTCGGGCATATCCCGTTGGCATTCTCTCCCGATGATAAAGAACGGATGACAGACCAATTCATGGAGCGGTTAGCTAAGGAATATATGAAAGCAATAGGAATTGAGAATACGCAGTACCTTATCGTCCGCCATAAAAATACGAGCCATCCACACCTGCATATCGTGTTTAACCGGGTGGACAACGATGGAAAAACCATTTCCGACAAAAACGACCGATACCGGAATGAAAAAGTCTGCAAACAGCTAAAAGACAAGTATAACCTGACTTACGGCAAAGGAAAAGATAATGTCAATGTTCAGAAGCTCAAGGGAGCGGAACAAACCAAGTATGAAATATACCATGCAATTAAAGCTATTCTTTCAAAAGCTAAGAACTGGCAACAGTTTGAATCACTATTGGATAAACAAAGAATATCCATTGAGTATAAACGAAAAGGGCAAACCGATGAAGTGCAGGGTATCTCATTCAAGAAAGGGGTCCATTCTTTCAAGGGATCGGATGTTGACCGGAAATTCAGCTATTCCAAGTTAGATACAGTCCTGAATGGAAATAACTATGTTCAGGAACAGCAGGTCGTTATTCCAACAGAAACGAAAAATATCGGCAGTAATCTTTCGGAAAACATTGTGTCGGGAGTAGCCGATGCGCTATCAAGTATCGGTGGTTTATTTGACATTCAGCCCTCAAATCAGGACGAGAACGAATCGGAATACTTGCGCCAACAAGCACTAAAGAAGAAAAAGAAGCCTGAAAAGCGTAGAGGAATGAGAAGATAAAATGAAAAAGTAACAATGAAAAATAGAAAATAGTATGAGTAAATCAGTTTCAAACGATGCTTTATGGGAAAAGCTATCGGAAATAGAAGAGAAAATAAACAAGTCCTTAATGGAACAAAAAGCACCAGTTCTGCTACAGGAGAAAAGAAATTTAACTCCCGAAATGAAGGCGAGCAAAGATGAGATAGTTGAGAAATTAGAGAAATACATACAGGGGCTTGGCTCGCATTGTGATGAACATTTCAAGTTTATTCAAACAAAAATTGGCAAGCTGGACAACGATATGTCTGATGCGATTGCTTGTTTGGTGCATCTGATTAAAGAGTCAGAAAAACAGCAGAAAGAGAAAGATACCCAATCTTATTTCAATTTCAGGTTCTTCAAAGTTAGAAAGACTTCGCTTGTGATAACCATTCTCGGCATACTTGTCTTTATCCTTACTCTATTCAGCATGAAGCAACAGAATGACTATTCGCTCCTGATGGACGAGTATTACAAGCAAGCGATTGAATTAAGGAAAATACAGGAAGAATAAGAAAACCTGTATAATCTCATCTTGGCCCAACATACTTAAAAAGGATCGCTAACTTGCTTAAAGCCATAGGATATTTCGTATATTTGCAGTGTTAAACATAGTAAAACAACAGAAATATATCCATGTTGCAACACAAAGTATTCAGAAAATCAAGTCGTCATTTTCAGACTTGGAATTTAACGCAAATGAGATATTAGGCAATATATCCAATAATAACCACAATAAAATGGCTAAATATTATTTAGGAATAGACGAAACAGGCAGATTTAACATTCTGCAACCCGAAGGATCATTTGTGTGCGGTGTTCTTACGCAGATTTCACAAAGTGAACTTAACTCATTGTATGTGAAGACATACAATGAAATCAAAAATACAACTATAACAACTATAAATGAAGTCCTTTCAAAGATTCACTGGACAGAGATGAGTGTTAACCAAGATATATATCAACAAAGATGTTGGGTAAAATCTCATGCTCCCGAGATCGTAAAGCTATATCGTTCTTCAGGTATGCCTACACTCGCAGCAAATCCACAAGCTTTTTGGGAAGGAGCTGTTGCTGTTGTAATTCGGAATGCAATAGAAGAACTGGAAGATTTGCAAGTTGTACAGGGAGATGATAAACCATACGACTTGGAAATTTTTATTGATGAAAGAGCAAAAAAATGTTGGGGAGTGAGCGATGAAGATAATTACAAATTTATACAATATCATAAAACCCTAAAAAAACAGATAGAAAAATTCATAAAAGAACAATTGCCACAATCAACTTGCAAATATGAAATAAACTTTAGTAACGATGGCGTAAATTCATTCATTAACTTTGCGGATATTTGTTGTGGCATTTTAAGAACTAAGGAACATCGGAATAAAGTTGAAGATAGAGTGGTGATTTGTTCTTGTGAAAATAATCAGGTTGCACAATTACAAAAAGTTCGCGCAACATTAGAAGATAAAGAAAAGGAAAACAACCAATTAAAAATAGACAATTCTCAACTGTTATTGGAAAAGCAAAGAGCAGAACAGTTAGAGCAAAAGGCACAAGATGAATTAAAGCAAAAAGAACAAATCCAAGAAGAAAAAGAACAAATTCAAGAAGAAAAAAAATCGTTAAAAAATGATTTAAATAAGACTGAAACCGAAAGAGCAAAATTGGCTGAGGAGCTGCAAAGAAGAGAGGCTGAGCAGAAGGCTCAAGAAGAAATTCAAAAACAACGGGAAGAAGAATTACAAAAACAGATTGAAGAATTACTGCAAAGAATTGAGAAAGTAGAATCTACTCCCCAACCTCTTGATGTTGCGACAACATCGCGAAGCAATTCTCCGTTTGCAAAACGAGTGGTAAAAATGAAGTCCATAGATGTAGAAGAAAAATCGATGGATGATGACCAACTTGATTTGATAGAGAAAACTATCGATAAATCGATGTTGGTGTCGGGCTGTGCGGGAAGCGGAAAGTCTGTAATAGCAATGCACAAGGCACAACAAATACTTGAGAAGGGTGGTGATGTGATAGTTATTTCTTACACTAAATCACTTTGTGATTTTATAGAATATGGTAAAATGGTCTCTAACTTAAAAGGACGGTTCTACTATCATTATCAGTGGAAAAAGAGGGAGATGCCACACGCAGATTATGTCATTGTAGATGAAATTCAAGACTTTACCAGCGAAGAGATACAGGAATTTATCAAGGCAACACGCAAAAATTATTTTTTCTTCGGCGATACGGCACAATCCATTTACGGCGGACTTAAAACGACAATGTCTATCAAAGAGATTTCAGAAATAACAGGACTTCAACCCCTTATGCTGTATAATAACTATCGACTGCCAAAGCCTGTAGCTAAAATCACACAGCAATATATAGGAATAGATGTTAATCCGTATTCTGAGACTGCATATAAAAGTACAGAAACAAATTTACCGCATATCGTGCAAATAGATACGATGGAGGCACAAGCAAAGGTAATTATCGAAACAGTAAAAAGACAGCGAGATAAGACAATTGGTATTTTGGTATCGGATAATGCACTTGTTCAGAAGTTTATGGATATTTTCTATCAAGAAAATTTTCTTTGTGAGGCAAAATACAATGATGGCGACAGTTTTAACTATACACTTGATTTCAGTACTCAAAATCCGAAACTAATGACATACCATAGCGCAAAGGGCTTGCAATTTGGAACTGTGATTATTCCTATGTTTGACGGTGCAACTTCAAACGACAGAAAAAAATCGTTGTATGTAGCAATGACTCGCACCTATCGCGACCTGTTTGTATTCTATAGTGGAGAACTGAAAACCCCATTGAAAGAAACTGATAAAAGTCTTTATTTAAG
>DAIPZW010000115.1:0-5678 GCA_036781965.1 Bacteroidales bacterium | reverse complement strand
ATGTTTTTTACGTTACACCTTACTAATGTGACAAATAAAAAAGAAAAAAATTATCTGATTACCATTATTTTAGTAGCTACTCCGGAACTTCCATCTTCTTGTCCGGCAAAAACAAGATAAATACCGGACTTCACTAAAGAACCTTTTGTATCCGTACAATCCCAAGTAAACATACCGCCTACAGAATTGCCTTGCATAATCATATTGCCCGACATATCCGTTATCTTAACCACTGAATTACTCATCAATCCTGTTATAGATACACTTGCAGATGACTTATCGGGATAAACAGGATTAGGGAAAGCATAAACATCGGAATAATCCGGTTGTCCTTTGACAGCATCACTTTGATAAGACATTAATCCTTCACTTGTTCCCACAAACACTTCTCCTGTTTCATCATTAATCACAATGGAGTTTATAACATTGGAAACTAATAAACTATTGGAAATCGTGAAGTTTTCTACTTTTAGTTCTGATGAAGTATTATCTATCATATAAACGCCATTACCTTTGGTTCCTAACCATTTTCTATTGGCACCATCAACAGCAATACAAGCAACTTGGATTCCATCCATAACATAATATCCATTTCCATCGCTATCAGAAGCAGTTAATCTCCTACAAGTAGCATTCTGAACATCAGACGGGCGAGATAAAAGGATAGGTCCATTATCTGTTCCTATCCAAATAGTACCCGAAAGGTCTTCTGTTATACAGAAATAATAAAGAGCTCCAACACTTCGGTCTTGTCCATCTACAAAATTATTTGTGTTATAATATGCTCCGTTATCATCTAAAACTGATATACCCGGAATATCTCCAACGCCATTTTTCCGCCAGACATTTATCCATTTGTTATTATTACTATCAATGAATACTTGTCCAACGTCTGCTTTTACTAAACCGGTATAGCTTTTACTTGTCCAAACTCCATTCGGATTCAAAATAGATACAGCTTTTTCTACTTGTGAATTTACCATATAAAGATTCTTGTCTTTATCAAATACAAGACCATCTACTCGAACAAATGTTTCCGGAGCATTATTATTCGGAAGAGCTGTTTGCAAAGAACTATTCCCCAAAGAATATAATTTGACAAACTCATCATTCTGAAATTCATAAACGCCTTCCCCCCAACTAGAAATATAATAATGATTGGAATCATCGGGATCTACAGCCAAAGAAATAAAGTCTCGGCAAGGAAGTCCTGTTTTACTTTGAATGCCTGAAGTATTCAAGCTAGACCACTCTCCATTTTCATAAAACATTAAAACTCCTTCTCTTAAAAAGCGGTTATCGGCTCTTCCTCCTCCAAGAATATAAAGTTTTCCATCTAGAAACTTCATAGAATGATTCCAATTTTTCTTAGGACTATTAATCTTAATTCCGGGTAAGATAATAGTATATTCCGAATTCTTTTTTTCTATTCCGCTTAATCCTTCTTCTCCCATCGCTATCCAGTATTTACCTGAATGACGGGAGTCAATATAGTTTACATCTAAGTTAATAGTTGTCTTTGTAGAGAAATCAGAATAGAAAAGAATCTGATTCTTAGCAACTATGACTAATTCATTATTTAAGATAGCAGTTTGCTTGAAGTTTCCACTTAGAAAACTTTTTAATTCCCCATTAGCATCTTCTACAGCGACATTATAAATCCCTTGAGCTACCAATTTATTATTGAACACAACCAAATGTCGAAGATTTTCCGGATAATCTCTATAATTTAATTCCGGCGTATCTTCCCAACTTTCTTTATCTTGCAAGTTTAAGCTAACTAGTCCTTTCTTTATTCCTGAAGAAGTAGCCGCATATAAATAGTTTCCTTTTTTACATACAGACAAGACATTCTCATTCAATTTATAATCTTGTTTATGCTCTTCTCTTGTCAGATCTAATACAGAAATTCCGAAGCCGGTTGAAAAATAAATATAATTATCAATGAGTTCAACATTATTAATTCTCATGTGTGTTGTTGATTTATCCTTTATAAAAGGATAATTCACCACGTTATTTTGTCCATAATAAACATCAACATTTAAATTTTTATAAGCTATTACAAGCGCTTTATGTTCAGGACTGTATTTAATGGCTGTAATTCCTAAATCATTCAATCCGTCTGCACGAGAATAAGTTTTTACTTCTTGATATTCCGGATCATAAGAAAGAAGAGAACCATCATAAACTGAAAAGATTAATGATCCTGTTTCTGCTACTAAGGTTGATTCATGATAAGCAAAATGAGTTTGCCAAGTTCTTACTCCTGTTTGGCTTTTTGCTGTTAAAGAAGTAATAATGAACAATGATATAAATAGAATTTTAATCCAATGATTTTTCATCTAAAAAAGCTTTTAGTTTATGAATAGCATCAGCCCGATGACTGATTGTATTTTTTATTTCATTTCCTAATTCTGCAAAAGTATTTGTATGTCCTTTTGGAATAAATATAGGATCATACCCAAAACCGGCTGAACCTTTTTCTTCTTCTATGATAGTTCCATATACACATCCTTCGAACAAATATTCTTTTCCATCTAATATTAATGCAATTATGGTGCGGAAACGAGCAGAACGATCTTTTCCTTTTAACTCTGATATGATTTTATGCATATTTGCTTTGGAATCCTTGCTTTCTCCTGCATAACGAGCCGAAAGAACTCCGGGAGCATTATTTAAAGCCGGGACTTCTAAGCCTGTATCATCAGCAAAACAATCCATATCATAATGTTCTTTCACATAACGAGCTTTTAATAAAGCATTCCCTTCGAGTGTATCTGCTGTTTCAGGAATATCTTCGTCACAATGAATATCTTCAAGAGATAATAAATTAAACTCAGAGCCTAATATAGCTCTGACTTCTTGTAACTTGTGTTTATTATTAGTTGCAAAGACAAGTGTATTCTTCATAATATAAAGAACGTAAAGATGATGTAAAAATTACATTTGGAGGAAAGGAATTATTTCTATCCTCTTATCTGTTCAAATCCTTCTCCATATACTCCTCTTACTGTGCCTTGAGAAATAAAAGCTTTAGGATCTATACTTTTTATGAGTCGAAAGACAATAACTGATTCTGATTTCCTTGTCATTAGCATAATCACTTTCTGGTCTTTTTTAGTGTACCAGCCGGTTGCATTTAATATCGTACAACCTCTATTAAGCTTCTGATTGATTTCATCAGCGATTTCATCGTATTTTTCGGAAAAGATAAAAAACTGAACAGATTGTTTAGCTCCGTCTAAAACTAAATCGACCACGTAAGAAGTTATCGACATAACTACAAGTCCATAAACAATCTTCTCTAAGTCATGAAAGATAAACCAGGACGAAGAAATAATCAAAACATCGCAAATCAAATAACCTTTACCTACTGACACATTGCTTTTGAAGTGATTAATGATAAGAACGATAATATCCGTACCGCCTGTACTTCCTTTATGATTAATGACCAATCCAAGACCAACTCCACAAAAAATTCCTCCCAGAATAGCATTCATGAAAGGTTCACTTTTTACGATGGGTTCGGTAATAAGCAGGGGAAGAAACTTAAACATGATTGTTATTAAGACCACATTAACAATCGTTCGGATACTAAACTTAAAACCAAAGATACGAACTGCAAAAACCAACAAAGCAGAGTTGATTATGAAATAAGGAACCCAAAGAGGAATATCAGTAGCATAATGAATGAGCAATCCAATTCCCGGAACTCCGCCGGTAGTAAACTCATTAGGAGATACAAATGCACTGATTCCAAAAGTATAAAGGAATAAGCCTATCAAGATAAACACATAATCTTTGGCTTCTTGCAACACATCCTGTTTGGTTATTTTTATTTTCATTAGAAAGCTTCTCTATATTTGTTTTCGTTTTTATCATCAAGCATACTTAAATAACTTTTATAGCGTGATTCGCTGATATAATGTTCTTCCAAGGCTTTTCTTACAGCACAACCGGGTTCTTTCTGATGAGTACAATTATTAAACCGGCAATCGTGAGAAAAACGAAAGATTTCGGGAAAGTAATGAGAGATTTCCGCATCTTCCATATCAAAGACTCCAAATCCTTTTATACCCGGAGTATCTATTATATACCCTCCTTGAGGAAGGACTAGCATTTCAGAGAAAGTTGTAGTATGCATTCCTTTATTATGGTATTCGGAAATTTCTTGTGTCTTCTGAATAGCCGAAGGTATAAGCCGATTAATGAAAGTTGACTTCCCTACTCCCGAATGTCCGGAGAATAAAGTTACTTTATCCTTTAACAGATCGCTTATTACAGCAAAATCTTTATCCTCCAAAGCCGATATTTCATATGATGGATAGCCGATATTCTTATAAAGCTCTATAATCGCATCCAAGTATTCCAAGTCTTCGGGCGAATAACGGTCTATCTTATTAAAAATAAGCGTAGCCGGAATGCGATAAGCCTCAGATGTTGCTAAAAATCGGTCGATAAAAGTGGTGGAAGTTATTGGATAATTAATGGTTACTACTAGAAATGTTTGATCTAAGTTAGCCGCTATGATATGTGATTGTTTAGAAAGATTGGAAGAGCGACGAACCATATAGTTTTTCCTGTCTTCTATCTCATAAATGAAAGGAGTTGCACCCGATATTTCTTCAATTAAAACATAATCACCTACGGCTATCGGATTGGTGCTTTGTATATCTTTGAGACGAAAGTTTCCTTTCAGCTTAGCATCAATCAATCGACCATCTTCTGTCTTCACTTGATACCAGCTCCCTGTGTTCT
The DNA here is from genome assembly GCA_036781965.1 of Bacteroidales bacterium. Taxonomy (GTDB): domain Bacteria; phylum Bacteroidota; class Bacteroidia; order Bacteroidales; family Azobacteroidaceae; genus Azobacteroides. Next base: position 920 of record DAIPZW010000115.1, on the reverse strand, counting down.
TTACGACGAGTGCTCTCATTAGAGAAAGGGATTATTCTAAAAGAGAGATCCCGCGATTAACACGGGATAACATACTTTTGAAACAATCTTTATTATTCATTTAGACTGTCATTATTTCTTTTTCCTTAGCAGCAAGAACTTCTTCTATTTTCTTCATATACTTATCATGAAGTTTTTGAATTGCTCCTTCTGTTTCTTTTCCGTCATCTTCGGGAGTTCCGTCTTTTACTGCTTTTTTTATTCCGTCATTAGCATCACGACGTGCATTACGTATTCCGATTTTTGCATTTTCTGCTTCTGCACGACTTTGTTTTACTAATTGTTTACGGCGATCTTCCGTAAGAGGAGGTATTCCTAATCGGATTATCTCTCCATTGTTTTCGGGAGTAATACCCACATCCGAATCTTGAATTGCTTTCTCAATCGGATGAAGCATTGCTTTTTCCCAAGGAAGAATAGTAATTGTCTTTGCATCAGGGGTAGAAATCGATGATACATTAGACAATGGCACCATACTGCCATAATAATCCACTTTTACTCCATCAAGGATCTGCACATTGGCTTTTCCTGCGCGGATTCGATTCAAAGAGTCCTCTAAATAAGTTAAAGAGTGAAGCATCTTCTGTTCCGCCTGTTCTTCTATAGTCTTAATTACGCTCATGGTATTGCTAAGATTAATGAATGAATATTTTTTATGCAAATATAGATTATTCCGTTTAAATAACAATTATTTATGAACCAAAGTTCCTATGTTTTTTCCTGTCAATACCTTTTCAAGATTCCCAACAGTGTCCATATCAAAAACAATAATCGGGAGGCTATTATCTTTAGCTAAGGTAGTTGCTGTCAAATCCATTATTTTTAGTCCCCTATTATATATCTCATCATAAGAAATTTCATCGAATTTTACGGCAGTAGGA
>DAIPZW010000114.1:0-5695 GCA_036781965.1 Bacteroidales bacterium | reverse complement strand
AATCTTAAATATTAAATCAAATGAGTTATAAGTATAAAGCCGTTAAAATGAAGAACGGGATCAATGAAAAAGAAAGCTTTTATCCTGTTCCGGCAAACGGGATTCAGGTCGATACGGAGTTCTTGGCTAAGGAGATCGCCTTTGCAAGTTCGCTTACGCCGGGCGACGTGATGGCGACGATAGAGGCTCTCAGGACGGCAATCATCCGCAGTTTGCAAATGGGCAGAACCATTAAATTGGATAAGTTCGGCGTTTTCTCGATGTCGATTACTTCCCAGCCGGAAAGCAGCCCGGAGGATTTGTTGCCCCATAAAGTGAAAATGAAAAAGGTGTGCTTCCGGGCGGACAAGCGGATGAATACGGAGTTGAAACATACGCAGTTTGAAAGAAAGCAATAAAGGGACTGCTCCGTTACGCAATCCCTCTATCTTGTTCCATATTGGACGTTGAAGCAAATTAGTGAATGAAGGTCCGGGCTGGACTCTTGGAGCGGAACAAGTGCGATTAGAAATCGATTTTTAAAGACTTTTCTCAATATATTTTTCTAAAAAGTAAGAATTAGGCTTGCCAAAATAAAAAAAAGTACTACTTTTGTGCCCGGGTAAGTCCTATACGGCCAGCTCCCTTTTAATCCCCCAGGGTTTGACGACAGCAAGGGTAGTAGGTTGTAGCGGCGCGATGTAGTAAGCTTGCCCACTTGCCTCTTTAGCTCAGTTGGCCAGAGCACGTGATTTGTAATCTCGGGGTCGTTGGTTCGAATCCGACAAGAGGCTCAAAAAACTGTCTCCGAAAAGGGACGGTTTTTTTTATTGTTATTATCTTTGCGCTCGAATGAAAGAAAACTTTATCATATTCTTGTTGAGTATGTTCTCTCTTAGCTCCTTTTCTCAAGAGATAGGAAAGGAATTGCTTTCATCTCCGGTCTTGTTGGAACGAGATTCCAATAAACTAAGCATTCGCTTAGACGCTACTGCCTTTTTCAAGAACAATGAATATTTTAATCCTATAGCCAAAGGCGAAACCTTCCCCGGTATGCGTATCATTCCTACGGTTCGTTATCAACTTCATGATAAATTCTTATTTGAAGTAGGAACAAACACCTTGTTTTATTCAGGAAATGATGATGTATCGGTCAAATTACATACGCGCCTACAATATTCTCCTATCCCTGAGTTTAGTTTTGTGATGGGAAACTATTATGGCGGAGTCAATCACCGATTGATCGAACCTCTTTATCAAAGGGAAAATCATTTGGTCGAAGCTCCTGAAAGCGGTGTGCAGTTGATTTATAATAATGGGAAGTATTTTGCGGATATTTGGCTGGATTGGGAACGATTTATTCATCCGGGAGATGATTTTCAAGAAGCATTGACATTCGGAATCTCGACTTCTGCTTGTCTAACCTCAAAGGAAAGCCGCTTGAAAGTGTCTATTCCCTTGCAACTTCTTATTCATCATGAAGGAGGACAAATAGATACTTCCGAAGAAGAAATGATCATAGTCGGAAATTTAGCAGCAGGAGTAAATCTTGAATATGAAATAAGCCGGGATCGTTTTATTAAATCGATGGGATTAAGCGCTTATTGGTTAGGATACTACGACAAAAAGCCTAATGCTGCTATTCGTCCTTACGAAAAAGGATGGGCAGTTTATCCCATCCTTCATATAAATGCTTCGCCCTTTGAGTTTCAAGCAGGTTATTGGCATGCCGATAAGTTTTTTGCTTATGGCGGCGAACCTCTCTTTGCTTCTTTCAGTTTATTATATCCGGACTCTCAGCTTCCCGAAAGAAATTTAATAACGGCTAAGCTGTCTTATTCGAAAAAACTATTAAGAACCTTGCGTATTGGTATATATGCCGAAACCTATACCGATATGGATCGCAATAAAACCGATTATAGCTTTGGCGTAAACTTACGGTTTACTCCTAGATTATTTAATTGGCTTATATCGGGCAACCACTGATTTGATCGTTTCCTTGTTTCTTTCTTCGTCTGAAGTAAACTTCGGTTCGGGATGGATAGTGATTTCTTTATCTCCGCCAATGGCAACTTCTCCTTTGAAGATAGCTTCGCTTTCCATTAATAAAGTAGCCTCGACAACAAAAGTATAAGTTCCTTTTTCTATCGCATTGTTATCTTCGTCCGTTAAGTCCCATACATAAGTATGAACCCCTGTTTGAGGAGTAGCTCCTGAATAAGCATCGATTTTATTTTCATTTAAAGATCCTCTTTCTTTTGCTTTACTTACCCAAATAGGAGTACAAGCAGGGCGAGGGATATAACCTCCGTCGGCCGTGAAGTTTGTAACAAAAACAGTTTTTACCAAGTCTCCTTTTTCATCTTCTATCCAAATAGCCCATTGATTTCCGCCCGAACCTTCTTGTTTTTCATAATCCAATGTGATTTCTACCAATCCTTTTACCTTCTCCGGAGTATTTTCTTGACTTTCTCCGTTATTCTTTTTGCAAGAAACAAAAGTAAATGCAAAAATTGTCAGCAATACTAATAAATGAGTTTTCATATTCTTTGATTATTAATGATTAAAATCTTCTCCAAAATTAGCAATTTCTTTTGATTAATCAATTATCTTTGTGCCTCAGAAATAATAAGTAATTAAGTATAAAAAACAAATATGAAGACAATGAAGAAGTTAATAGTGCTTTTAATGGCACTGATTTTATGTCCGGTAAGTAAAGCAGACGAAGGGATGTGGATGGTTATTGATCTAAATCCTGAAACTTGGGAATTTATGAAAGAACTAGGATTGGAAGTATCCCCCGATTGTATTTATGATCAAGAGAATCCTTCTCTTAAAGATGCAGTCGTACAATTTGGAGGAGGCTGCTCAGGGATTACTGTTTCAGACAAAGGACTTATCTTTACCAATCACCATTGTGGTTATGATGCCATACAATCTCAAAGCTCAGTAGAACATGATTATTTGAGAGATGGCTTTGTATCTCATTCATTGGAAGAAGAACTTCCTATCGAAGGCTTGACTGTTTCTTACTTGAAAGCAACTATTGATGTTACTTCTCTTGTCTTTGACGAATCTTTTCCGGCTAATCTAAGCGAAGAAGAAAGAGCAGACTTTATCAGAGAAAAAATGGATAGTGTAAAAAATATTATTTCAGAGCAATTTGAGAATAAATACACTGTAAAAGTAAATGTATATTATGCAGGAAATAAATATTATGCCAACGTTTATGAAATATTCAAAGATGTCCGTCTAGTATTTGCTCCGCCTTCCTCAGTAGGTAAGTTTGGCGGCGATACGGATAATTGGATGTGGCCTCGTCATACCGGAGACTTTAGTGTTTTCCGTGTTTATGCTAATGAAGAAAATCTTCCTGCTGATTACTCGGTCTATAATAAACCGTATCAACCTCGTTTTGTTGCTCCTGTTTCTTTGGAAGGTTACAAACCAGAAGACTTTACTATGATTATGGGTTATCCTGGACGTACGAATCGTTATTTAAGTTCTTGGGGTATTCAACAAAGACTTTATAGTTCCAATGAACCAAGAATAGAAGTTCGCGGAATCAAGCAAGATATATGGAAAAGCATGATGGAGCAAGACGATGCTACTCGTATCAAATATTCTTCTAAATATCAATCAAGTTCAAACTATTGGAAAAACTCTATTGGTATGAACAGAGGAGTTGAGAAGATGAATGTAATTCCAAGAAAACAACAACTCGAAGCGGATTTTGCAGCTTGGTTAGATAAGAATCCAAGCAAAAAGGCTACTTATGGAGATGCTTTATCTATGATTAAAGAAGGATACCAATCGACAGATCAAGAAACTAAATATTTTACTTATATCTCCGAAGCCGGATTTGGAGCTGAAGCTGTTTCTTATGCATTAATGATTCAACATTTTGCCTTATCGGATTGGAGTGAAGATGCAAATGCTTTCTTTGAAGATGCTTATAAAGATTACGTTCCAGAATTAGATGAACAAGTCTTGGCTGCTATGCTTTCTATCTTGAAAAAACGCTTGCCTAATGAATACTCAGATATAATACTTAAGGATATAGATAAGAAATACAAAGGTGATTATGTAAAATACGCTGCTGATGTATTTGAAAAATCGGTCATCCCTTATCCTGAAAAAGGAAAGGAACTACTTCAAAATCCAAAGAAAAAAGCTAAAATAAACGAAGATCCTATTGTTGTTTTGGCAAAAAAGATTAGTAGCATATCCAGTCAGGTTTATGAAAAGATGGCTGAGAATAAAGAAAATATTCAAAAAGGAGAACGTCTTTTCTTAGCCGGTTTAATGGAAATGATGCCGGAGAAAGATTTTTATCCGGATGCTAATCTAACATTAAGACTTACTTATGGAACTGTAGGTGGATATATTCCTTATGACGGAGCTTGGTATGATTATTATACTACACCAAAAGGTATATTTGAGAAATACAAAAAAGACGATTATGAATTTCATGTTCAACCTGAAATCTTAGCTTTACTTCAATCCGGAGATTTCGGACGTTATGGTAATGCAGACGGAACTATGAATGTGAATTTCCTTTCTAGTAATGATATAACAGGAGGAAACTCCGGTAGTGCTATTTTTGACGGCAAAGGACGTTTACTTGGATTGGCTTTTGATGGAAATTGGGAAGCTATGAGTGGGGATATTGCTTTCGAACCGGAAGTGCAAAGAACCATCAATGTTGATGTTCGTTACATGCTTTTCATGATTGACAAATGGGGCAAGGCGCAACATTTAATTAAAGAATTATATTTAGACTAACCAAATGGCTAAACGCAAAAGCCAATCTAAAAAAAAGATTTCTTTTTGGCAACGAATGAAGGTTCACTACAGGCTGTCTCTGATTAAAGAAAACAGCCTGGAGGAGGCTTTCTCTGTTCGTACCTCCCGATTGAAAGCTTTTTGGTTTTTGCTGGCTTTTATTATTGTTCTTATCGCATTGACGGTTGTTGTCATCGCCAATACTCCGATTAAAAATTATCTTCCCGGTCATTTGGATGCAGAGATTCGCCAAGAAATGGTTACTAATGCCTTACGTGCCGATTCTTTGGAGCAAGCACTTCATCTGCAAACCGCTTATCTTAAAAATATGACTTCTATCTTACGTGGAGATATGACTCCTGATGCTATTCCGGAGTTAGATTCGCTTTCAAGCATACAACGAGAAGAGATAGATTTAGAACGATCGGATCTCGCTTCCGGATTTGTTGATGGTTATGAAGAAGAAGAGAAATATAATCTCAGTATGTTTTCGGCTTCTACTTCTTTACCGGAGAATTTAATTTTCTATCGCCCTGTAAAAGGAATGATTTCAGATAGCTTTAATAAGAATACAGGACACTTGGGAATAGACATTGCGACTAGTCCTAAAGAAAGTGTATTAGCTACGATGAAAGGGATTGTAATCTTCGCAGGCTTTGAAGCAAGTGCAGGTTATGTAATCCAAATTCAACATCCCAATGGAATTGTGTCTGTGTATAAACACAACGCTATATTATTAAAAAAGCAAGGCGAAGAGGTCGCAGCCGGAGAAGCTATTGCTTTAGCAGGAAATTCCGGTTCACTTTCTACAGGAACACACCTTCATTTTGAATTATGGTATCAAGGAACACCTCTTAACCCGGAAGAATTTATTACTTTCTAAATGCAAAATCAATCAAGCCATAAAGAAAAAAAAGTATTAGCTATTTTA
>DAIPZW010000113.1:0-5701 GCA_036781965.1 Bacteroidales bacterium | reverse complement strand
AAAATAATATTTCCAATTTTGAATTCATTTAAACTTTTTTCTTTCTTTGTTTTCCTCAACAGAATCACTATAAAAGCGATATTATTGAAACTCTTCCAATTGGAAATCGTTGTATCAAATCGATTTAGCAAGATTCAAAAAGCATCTATCCATGCATTGGTTCTTTCTATACTATACCGCTTTTTTATATAAAGCAATTCATCAAAGAAAAGTTCATCTTTGGAATCTTCATTACGATAATTGAAGCATACGTTGCAATGATTCCATTACTATCGTAAACGGTTCTGAACTCTTTCGAATCAAAACCTGCATCGGCATTAATAAAAAGTCCATCAAGAGATATTTCTGCTTGTTTCATGGTATTAAATATTTCAGTCATCGAATTTTCTATTTCATGTAAATCATGATGATTAGCAGTCTTTGCCGATGACATAGCTATTGGAATGCCTTGACGATCTGTCAAATAGACAGAGTTGCAAGTCTTGCGTTTCTTTCTTCCTTGGTAGCCTGTTTTTCAGCTTGTACAATATAGCGTTTACCACTTTTGCTAACTTGCTCTTTGTCTCAAATCCGCGTTGAGCTTTAGACAAATAAGGTAATATCTTGTTTTTTCATTGTATCTTCGTCCAATATTTTGTACATAAGAAAAGAATAGTTGGTTTGTTTTATCACTTACAAAACGTTTCCTTCTTTACTTTAGTATTTAAAGTATCAACTATTTATTAATCAAAAAGTTTAAATAAGTTCGGTAATTTAAATTATTTACATAGTACAATTCTTATTCCAAATTTGAAATCAAGACAAGAATGTTATAAAACATTTTTGGAAAATTTGGAAGAAGGGAAAATAAGTCCTATCTTTGCAACGTGTTAACTAAGTAGAGGCGCCCTAATATTAGGGCGTCTCTACCTTTTTACTGTAAACAAAATAAATCAATATAGATATGACAACAAGTTATATGACTAAAGAAGGTTATGATAAATTGCTGGAAGAAATTGGTCAATTAGAATCTCAAAGACCTTCAATTACAAAACAAATTGCCGAAGCACGCGACAAAGGAGATCTTTCGGAAAACGCAGAATATGATGCTGCAAAAGAAGCACAAGGGTTATTAGAAGCTAAAATATCACAACTTAAAGGAATGTTGGCTAATGCCCGCTTGATTGATGAAAGTCAAATCAATACGGATAGTGTACAAATCATGACCAAAGTAACCATACGTAATACCAAAAACAATCAAGAAATGGTATATATGTTAGTATCCGAAAGCGAAGCAAACTTGAAAGAAGGAAAGATTGCTGTGAATACCCCTATCGGAAAAGGATTGATGGGAAAGAAAAAAGGAGACATAGCAGAAATTCAAACTCCGGGCGGAATGATGACTTTTGAAATATTGGATATATCTTTATGACCCCATTCAGCAAAATAATTGCAGGAGAAATCCCTAGTTATAAAGTAGCTGAGGATGAACTGTTCTATGCGTTCCTTGATATTAACCCGGTAGTGAAAGGACACACGCTGGTTGTTCCGAAAAAAGGAACAGATTATATCTTCGATCTTGACGATGAAACCTTAGGCAAGATGATGATTTTTGCAAAAAAGGTGGCTAAAGCTCAGAAAAAAGCCATTCCATGTCAAAGGATTGGGGTTAGCGTTATCGGATTAGAGGTTCCTCACGCACATATTCACTTAATTCCTATCAATAAGGAGTCGGATATGTCTTTTTCCAAAGAACGTGTTAAACTTGAGAAAGAAGAATTTATTGATATTGCCAACCAAATAGCTAAAAATTTTGAATAAATCGGCTATCTGTATGCATTATAATACTTTTATTCTCCCTAATGGTCTTCGAATTATTCATTCTGAGACCCATTCTCCTGTGTCTTATTGCGGATTTGCCGTAAATGCAGGTACACGAGACGAACAAGCTCACGAAGAAGGCTTAGCTCATTTCGTAGAACACATGTTATTCAAGGGAACTACGAAACGTAAGTCTTGGCATATTATTAATCGCATGGAACGTGTAGGAGGAGAAATCAACGCTTATACTACAAAAGAAGAGACTTTCCTTTATTCGGTTCATCTTTCTGAAGATTTGGAGCGAGCCATGGAGCTTTTAGGCGATTTATTCTTTCATTCTCAATACCCAAGTGCGGAAATTGAAAAGGAGAAAGAAGTAGTCATCGATGAAATCAATTCTTATTTGGATTCTCCCGGTGAACTTATTTTCGATGAATTTGAAAACTTTATTTTTGAAGGAAGCAATTTGGGACATCCTATATTAGGAAATGAAGAAAGTTTGAATAGCTTTACTTCCGATTCCTGTCGAAATTTTGTTGATTCTCATTATCGTTTAAATAATATCTGTTTTTTCTCTACGGGCAAAACTCCTTTCAAAAAAGTAGTCCGTTTGGCAGAAAAGCTTTGGAGTAAAGAAATAATTAAGAGTGATTCGCCCGAAAGAAAATCCATCAACCTGAATCATTGTCCGAAAGAACAAGCTAAAACATTCAACAAAGAACTTCATCAATCGCATGTAATGATTGGAGCAAGGGCTTATAGTCTTTACGACAAGAATCGTTTAGGTCTTTATCTATTAAATAATATTTTAGGAGGACCGGGAATGAACAGCCGTCTTAATTTATCTTTACGGGAAAAGCACGGATTAGTTTATACTGTAGAATCTTCCTTGACAAGTTATTCCGATACAGGTGTATTAAACATATACTTTGGTTGTGATCATGATTCTGTCAATAAATGTATCCGATTGGTGTACAAAGAACTGAAAAGACTTCGAGAGGAAAAGTTATCTACTTCTCAATTCGCTACTGCCATAAAACAATTGAAAGGACAGTTAGGGATCAGTTATGAGCATGGAGAAAGTAAAGCCTTAAGCTTAGGAAAATCTTATCTTCGCTATGGAAAAGTAGATGATTTAACTGATATGTATAAGAAAATAGATCTTATCACTCCTGAACAACTTCTTTCTATTGCTAACGAAATTAGTTCGCCCGATAAATTATATCAATTGATTTTTGAATAAAATACACCGAGATCTCTTATCTTTGCACCCGTAAACTAAGAATGAAAATACAAGATTCATATATAGAAGAGAAACTCAGTGCCCCTATTTTCAGCTTAATAGGAGAAGCTGCCGATAGCATTGGTTTAGAAACCTATGTGATCGGAGGATTTGTGAGAGATCTCTTTCTAAGAAGACCTTCCAAGGATATAGACGTGGTTTGTGTGGGCAGCGGCATTGATTTAGCCAAAGAAGTTGCCGGCAGACTAGGTAAAAAAGCCCATTTATCTTATTTCAAAAACTTTGGAACAGCGCAAGTCAAGTACAAAGACATCGAAGTTGAATTTGTCGGAGCTAGAAAAGAATCTTATTCAAGAGATTCGCGCAATCCGGTAGTAGAAGACGGAACTTTGCAAGATGATTTGAACCGGCGAGACTTTACAATCAATGCGATGGCTATTCGATTGAACAAAGAATATTTTGGAGAAATCATAGATCCGTTTAATGGTCTTGGAGATTTAGACAAATATACAATCCAAACGCCTTTAGATCCGGACATAACCTTTAGCGATGATCCTTTGCGCATGATGCGTGCCATTCGCTTTGCTTCCCAATTGGGTTTCTTTATTGAAGCCGACACTTTCGATGCTATTTCCGGAAATAAAGACAGAATCAATATCATCTCGAAAGAAAGAATTTTAGATGAGTTGAATAAAATTATGCTTTCGCCCAAACCTTCCGTAGGTTTAGAGTTATTAGAGCAAACAGGGCTTCTGGATATTATTCTTCCTGAGCTAACTGCTCTGAAAGGTATGGAAACAAAAGAAGGAATCGGACATAAAGATAATTTTCATCATACGCTTATGGTTTTGGATAACCTTTCTAAAAAAACAGATAAGCTATGGTTGCGGTGGGCAGCCGTATTTCATGACATAGGCAAACCTAGAAGTAAACGTTTTGATCCGAAACAAGGTTGGACTTTCCATGGACATGAATATTTAGGAATGAAAATGCTCCGCAAAATCTTCCAAAGAATGAAATTTCCATTAGGAGCAACACTTGGTTATATCGAGAAATTAGTTCTTTTACATATGCGCCCTATTGCTTTAGCTGATGAAGAAGTAACAGATTCGGCAGTAAGACGATTACTTTTCGACGCAGGAGAAGACATTGACGACTTAATGCTGCTTTGCGAAGCCGATATAACCTCTAAGAACCCCGATAAAGTCAAACGTTTCCTTCACAACTTCCGAGTAGTTCGCTCCAAATTGAAAGAAATAGAAGAAAAAGACCGGATTCGTAACTTCCAACCGCCTGTTACGGGCGAGGAAATTATGAAAATGTTCGATTTATCGCCAAGTTCAATAGTCGGAGAATTAAAATCAGCCATTAAAGATGCAATTCTGGATGGGATAATTCCCAACGAATATGAGCCTGCCCGACAATATCTTATACAAATTGCTAAAGAAAAAGGGATTAATGTTGTATCTTTGCCCAGCTAATTTTTAACTAACAAATAAAAAATGAAACAATTAATGTCAAAATCAGCTATTCTACTAGCTGTAGCAATGTTTATCTTTGCTTCTTGTGAAAAGAATAATGGATATACTTTCGAGTATAAAGTAAATGCAGACGAAGTTTATGCTTATGATGCAAAAGTAAACACAAACATGTCTATGTCTGCTATGGGAGAAGATGTAGATATGGGAAACGGAATGAATATGGAGATGTCTTTTAGCATTACGGATGTAAAAGAAAATACTTTCATTACTAATATGGTGATTGACGCAATAAAATCCGAAACAACCATGTCAATGCCGGGACAAGGTTCACAAAGCATGATAATGGACTCAAAAACCGAAGCAACTGATATTAATTCCGGAGATATGGGCGTAGTATTAAAAGCGATGACAGGTATTCCTATGGAAATGACTCTTACTAATAAAGGAAAATTAGAGTCATTCACCGGATTTGAAAAATTATTAGATGCAATGATGACTATTTTCCCTGAAGAACTTAGCGAAGAAGAGAAAATGCAAACTCGTATGATGATAGGACAACAGTTTAATGAGAAAATGATGAGCGGAATCGCAAATCAATCAATTGCTCAATATCCTGACAATCCGATTGCAATCGGCGAAGATTGGGAAGTAAATACAGAAATAAGTATATCCGGAATCAATGTAAGCGCTGTAATTAAATATACATTAAAATCAGTAGAAGATAATATTGCTAACTTGGACATAGAAGGCGTTATATCTACTGCTGCTGACGGAAGCTATATGGAAGCAATGGGTATGCAAATGGAAATGACTATCGGCGGAACTCAAAAAGGAACTGCTAAAATAGATTTGAACAATGGTTGGTTCACTGAAATAAATATAGATCAAGATTTCACAGGTTCAATGTCTATGATGGGTATGTCAATTCCTATGGAATCAAAAACAAAAACAGTTATTACTAAGAAATAAAGAAACACAATAAGCGTTGAATTTTAATTATTTATCGCTTACTGTCTTACAAGTCCCTTTCTTTCGGAGAGGGACTTTTTTTTCTCACCTCTCCCCTGTCCTCTCCACAAGAGAGGGAGCTAAAACAAAAGTCTTTCGTTTGTATTCAAAAAAATAAGCTTTATTTTTGGAAATATTCCCTTTATTTTAAAACTTGGATGTACAAGAA
>DAIPZW010000112.1:0-5723 GCA_036781965.1 Bacteroidales bacterium | reverse complement strand
TTCAGGACTATATTTCGTCTATAAAAGTGATTTATTGACGAAATTTCGTTCAGCTAGAGACTTCCTGAAGAAAAAATTAAAATAATTTGCCAGATAAGAAAATTTTATCTACCTTTGCCCTCAATATGACCTCCCACGCTTCCCATTTGAACAGCGCACCCGGGGAGGTCTTCGAGTTTTATACAAGTCTACCTACCATGGAATACGTCAAACAGCCACTCACAATCCAACAACAAATACAAAAATTGGAATCCCGAGGATTAATCGTGGATGACAAAGATATTGCGAGAAATTATCTCCAGAATATCAGTTATTATAGACTCAGAGCATACACCTACCCATTCCAAGATAATTATGATCCCGATGCAGACCATCGTTTTGTGAGAAAAGACATTCACTTTGCAGACATTATTGATCTATATTGTTTTGACCGAAGATTGAGAGCACTACTTTTTAACGCAATTGAAAAAATAGAAGTTGCCTTTCGAACAAAAATCACATATGAATATGCGATAAGGACAATGGATAGCCATTGGTTTATGGATGAATCGTTATTCAAAGACGATTATTATAAAGAGACTGACACAGGGAAGAACGTTTTTAAGTATAACAAGCTGATAGATGACATTCAATATGAGGTAGATCGAAGCAATGAAGACTTTATTAAGCATTATCAAGATAAGTATACAGATCCAGCTATGCCTCCTTCATGGATGGCATTGGAAGTGGTTTCATTTGGAACATTGAGCAAACTGTATGAGCTTCTCAAAAAAGACGAAAGCAAAATCCTTATTTCTAAGAGTTTTGGGATAAACAACATCGCAATTATGGAGAATTGGCTACATGCCATCTCTAATTTACGCAATTGTTGTGCACACCACAGTCGAATCTGGAACCGACGTTTCGTTGTAGGTGTAAAGTTGCCCTATAATACTGATTTCCCATTTATGGACAGGGATACGATTTCCAAGACTAAGCAAAACAAGTTGTTCGCAATTCTTAGTTGCATAAAGTATATCATCGACACAATTAGTCCTGATAGCGATTTCAAGAAAAACTTCATATCCATACTCAATGGTGGAGGAAAGTTATTATCAATGAAAGAGATGGGATTTCCAGAGAATTGGCAATATCTTGATGTGTGGAAAAATAAATAGGCTATTGGTTATGTAGAACTATGCCCAAATCCGACCTCCATAAACGCATCTCAGACCTTGAATCTCAGAATCAAAAATTGCTTGCTGAGAATAGGCGTTTACGTGAGTTGTTAGGTTTGCCGGAGGAAGTCAAAGAAAAAGAAACCACCGTACATATCTTAAATTTTGTCGAAGAAGAATCACCCACTACATCATCTATAAATAAATATAGCTCTCCTGAAGAAAAAATAGAACTCTACTTGTCCTTGTTCCGTGGTAGAACAGATGTCTATGCGAAACGTTGTTACAGCAAAAAGTATGACAGCGCATATTATATTCCCGCATGCAAAAACGAATGGGCAAGAGGACTTTGTGATAGAACTCGTGTGAAATGCAAGGATTGTAAGCATCGTGATTTATTACCATTAACACCGGAAGTTATTGATAAGCATTTGCGTAATAAGGATGAACATGGATCAGGAATCGTTGGCGTTTACCCATTATTCCCCGATGAAACCTGTTTCTTTCTTGCAGTTGACTTTGATGAAGAAAAATGGGAAAAAGATGTTGCCACATTTCGTATTGTTTGTGAAAGTTTGAATATCCCGATTGTAATTGAGCGTTCACGTTCCGGCAATGGTGCGCATGCTTGGTTGTTCTTCGAAGAAGCCGTTTCAGCGATATCTGCACGCAAACTTGGAAATGCACTTCTTACAAAAGCAATGTCAGTCCGACACGAAATACAATTCTCTTCTTATGACCGTATGTTCCCAAATCAAGACTTTATGCCTAAAGGTGGGTTTGGAAATCTAATTGCTTTGCCATTACAAGGTGGTGCTCGCAAAAATGGGAATAGCGAATTTATTGATGAGAATTTCCAAAGTTATCCGGATCAGTGGGCGTATTTGAGTTCTATTCGTAAGATGAAGCCGGTAGACATTGATAGATTGGTAGCAGAACTATGCATTGGCAATGGACTGGGAGAACTTGCGAACACAAAAGAAGATGAAGACATCAAACCGTGGGAAAGTAAAAAGATTGAAACTCTTCACACAAAAGATTTTCCGGATACTTTGACTATTATTGAAGCAAATAGACTATACATCCCCAAAGAAGGCGTTGCCCCTAAAGCTCTCAATCGGATAAAACGGCTCTCGGCATTTCAGAACCCAGAGTTTTATAAAACGCAAAAAATGCGAATGTCCACTTACGGTATCCCGATGATTATCTGGTCGTTAGATGAAACGGATGAATATATTGGTATTCCAAGAGGTTGCAAATCAGCTCTAATCCATTTGCTTGATGAAGCAAATGTGGAATATATCTTTGAGGATAAACGAAACAACGGAAAACAAATTGATGTTCAATTCAGAGGTATACTTCGAGAGGAACAACAATTGGCATCAGACACGCTACTTCAACATGAAAACGGTATATTATCTCTTCCAACGGCTTTCGGCAAAACTGTTATTGGAGCTTCGCTTATAGCCGAACGTAAATGCAATACGCTTATCTTGGTTCACTTGCAAACGCTATTAGACCAATGGAAGAAGTCTTTGGAACAATTCCTTGAAATAAATGAGACGTTGTCGGAACTGGAAAAGAAACGTGGAAGAAAGAAAGTGCGTTCTATTATTGGACAAATTGGAGCCAGCAAGAATACCTCATCAGGAATAATAGATATAGCTATCGTTCAAAGCCTTATTCACAATAATGAAGTAGATAAAATTGTGAAAAACTACGGGATGGTGATTGTAGATGAATGTCATCATGCTTCTTCAGTTAGCTTTGCAAAAGTCTTAAGTACGGTTAATGCCAAATATGTTTATGGATTAACTGCAACTCCGAAACGTCAAGATGGACAACATCCGGTTGTTTTTATGCAATGTGGAGCAATACGGCATAGTGTAAGTGCTAAGGAACAGGCTGGCAAACGGGATTTTGAACATTTTGTAGTCCCATGCTTCACGTCTTTTCGGGAACCATTAACTCTAAGTGAATCAGATTGGCATATCACAAGCATTTACTCTACGCTTGCTGAAGATGAAACTCGAAATCAGCAAATAGTTACAGATGTGATTGAGGCTGCCGAGAATAACCGTACTCCTTTTGTTCTCACACAACGAACAGGCCATGTAATGCTCTTAACTGATATGTTGAAAAAACAAACAGATGCGAATATCATTGCTCTTATCGGTACTGACTCGGCAAAGAAGAAAAGAGAAACAACAGAGTTATTAGAGAGCATTCCACCAAACGAGAAACTTATTATTGTTGCAACTGGGAAATATATTGGAGAAGGATTTGATTATCCTCGTTTAGACACCTTATTCCTTGCCTCTCCTATAGCTTGGAAAGGTACATTGGCACAATATGCCGGTCGTTTGCATCGGGAATATCCCGGTAAACAAGATGTCATTGTTTATGATTATGTAGATATTCACATTCCGGTATTGGAAAGAATGTATCATAAACGGCTAACCGGTTATTCTCAAATTGGTTACAAAGCCTTATCTTCAAAGAATGAGCCGGATAGAATCAGTATGATTTATGACCATGAAACTTTTAGCATGACACTAAAGCGAGATTTTGCAGAAACGAGAAAAGAGATACTGATATCCTGTCCTTATATTCGTAAAAAGCAAGTTAATGCACTCCTTGCTATGTTAGATGAATTCGTGTCTAAGGGAATTGATATTACGATAATTACCCTTCCTTCGGAATTCTATCGAGAACAAGAACGAGCGAGGAAGTGTATTGAACTACTTCAAACAAAAGTGAATGTCAAAACCATTCCTGACATCTACCAAAAATACGTTATTATAGACAATCACCTTGTTTGGTATGGAAGTATCGGACTTCTTGACTACATTGATTCGGATGATACAATCATGCGGTTGGAGTCGAGGGAGTTGGTTGAGGAGTTGAGGGTGAACACACCTTGATAATTACCTTTAGAATTGGATAATTACCTATACTAGATAATCGTTGCAAATTTAAGGTAATCAGATTGATCTGCAGCGTATTTTATCAACTCCACCCCTTTTTCTCAACAACTCCACCCCTAACAAAAAGAGATCCTACACAACTACCTGTTTATATGCAAGATATGTTTTTTAGACTCCACCCCTTTTAGAGAATACTCCACCCTTTTCACAAATTCAACCTTACCCTTTTTTCAAGACAGCTATACCCCTTAATAAGGAGCACTATTTCCCAACTACCTGATTACCTACCCAATAACTCCACACAACTTTACCCCCAGCTATACCCCTTTTTGAAATAGCAGTAAAAGATCATCGCAATTCATAAAGACCCATAATATCCAGCATCAGAAAAGGGATGTGAGGGTCTTTATAAATTGTCATAATTTATGTTTTCCCAGCCAGACTTATTGTTCTCCTATCTTTCTCTCCCTCAAAATACTTCTCCAAAACCTCCTCAAACACAGAATCAGCATTCGGCACCAAGCTAAACAAAGTCATTGAGGATTTTAATTTCATGGCATCCGTATGTCCGAATATATCCTTAGCTGATAAATCGGAAAGCTCCAGAAGAACATTCGAGATTTCAACTAAGTGTTTTCCCAGTATCGGGTCTTTCAGATATGCTTCTGCTTCGTTTATATCCTTTATAGCATAGTACTTTGATGTGGAAGTAAATCCAAGACCAACTATTTGAGGGAATATATACCACATCCAATGGGAGATTTTTCGTCCGGAGCGGATTTCTTGCAAAGCTGCATCGTAGCTTGTTTCTTGAGCGGATATAAAGCGTTGGAGGTTGTTGTTCATTTTTTTTCTGGATTAGAAGTCTTTTCAGTTTCACCTTTTATCTTCTGTATGTAAGCCAACTCGTTTAATGCATAATCACTATTTTCAGGTTCTTCTAACATAATCTTGAAAATCTCTTCTGCTTTTTCTAATTGACCTAAATCTATGTGTGTATAAGCTTTTCGCCTGCGAAGAAAATGAATAAATGAAACGATATTTGCCGGTAACTCTTCTGGTGTATTTTCTTTTTGTTGTTCGAAATGCGCCAACCAACTATCTATAACAACAATTGCTCGAAAATCTTTCGAGTTCGCCAAACAGTTGATATATTCCTGAGTATAGCTAATCCGGTTCTGATTTGCGACAATGTCTAAAAAGAAATAGGCTCGCTGAAACTGCTCTAACTCGCAATAACAAAAACCTATATAGTAACAAATATCATAGAAAGACTCTTTGTAATCGTCATGCATTGAATGGAAATTTCGTTGCAAAGTGACATAAGCATTTTCCAAATAAAGTAGAGCTTCATAGTATCGTTTGTCACGGAAGTAAGTTTTTCCCCAATAAATGTCATAACCGACAGAAGGATAAGCACAATTATAAATTAATAACTGCTCCTCCGAAAGCTCGCTCATTTGTCCTCTTTCTGCTTTATCTTTTGCATCATTCCACATAAACTCAAACTCACTTAGCTTTTGACTATCAGTAGTTTTATCATAAGCAATCAGAAAAGAATAAACCTTAGCAATACTCTGAGAACTATTTAATACGTAAGCATTCGGTACCCCCCAGTATACCCCAATGAAAAAACTCC
>DAIPZW010000111.1:0-5951 GCA_036781965.1 Bacteroidales bacterium | reverse complement strand
AGATCTTAGCCACAAATAAGTTTGGATTTTTACTCTCTATTTTATATCAGAAAGTCCACACAGAGAGGCTAAAGTGTTCATGTTATTCTTCCATTTTTTAGGTATCTTCTTTTCGTTTTCATCCTCAAGAGTAGCGAGTGCTTTTTCTTCCTGCTTAGTAGTTATATCCAAGTATGTCATTGTCGTTTGGATATTAGAGTGTCCTAAAAGAAACGATATTTGAACTATATTCATACCGTCTTCGAGCCAATGAGAGGCTTTTGCGTGGCGTATTTGATGTGCATGCAACCCAAGAGGAACTTCAGGGCAGATTTCATGTGCTACGGCAGCATACTTCCTAAGCTGCTTAGCCAAAGCTGTTTGACTCATTTTGCTATGATATCCCTTATTACGGGAATAAAACACATATGAGTCAGGGTTCGGTATGGTTGGATGAAAATCAGATAGGTATTGATTGATATGAGCCACAGCCTTGGGCAGGAGATAGAGACTACGGATCTTATTGCCCTTTCCTGTAATTGTAACATGCGGTTTAGCTGCATCAAGATGAAGTTGATTCACTTTCAAGGACAGAGCTTCATCTATTCTTGCTGCTGTACTATACATGAAAACGAGTAATGTAGTATATCGTCTTCCTGTACATGTATTTGCATCAGGTACACTTATTAAAGCTTTGACAGCTTTCTTGCTCATTCCGCATACTTTCTTCTTGATACTTTTTTGCCTTGGGATGAGTGCAGCTTCTTGAGCAAGGTACATGAAAGAGATCTCTCTGGTTGCCAGATATTTTAAAAAGGCTCGTATGGAAGCGAGCCGATTGTTGCATGTCTCAGGAGAACATCTTCTAGTATTCTTCAACCATAAAATCCACTCTTCTACATAAGCGTGGGATAGCAACTTAAAAGAGAAGTTTGAGCCGTCTATCTTTTTTATGGATGCCAAAAAGTGTATAAACAGTGAAAGGGCATTGGAATAATTTTTTACGGTATGTGGACTGTTTGCTTTCAGGGAGGTAGTATATCCGTGCAGCCAGTCATGAATATAGCGGGCGAACATACATGCTTCTTTATTCGGTTTTTTCATTATTTTCATTATTTATGTCCGGAATGATGGCTTCAAAAGAAATGTTAGTATTCTGTTGGATGATATCTGCCAAACCAGGGACCAGTGAGTAATAATACTTTGTACTTTCAAAAACACTGTGTCCCATACTTTTAGAAAGATAGAGGAACTTCGTGTTGAAATCCATGCCACAACCTATCCATTGGTTGATGTTTTCAATTGCGTAGTTATGGCGAAGTTCGTAAGCAGTGGCATATGACGTGTTCACACTTTTCCATAGTTTCTGGAAGTTAACTTGAACCCATTGGCGGGTGTGATAGGAATTGGTTCGTGAAGGAAAGAAATAGACACGTCCAGGGAAAATCCGGTCTATAGCCTCGTCGTATTTTTTCATGAGTGAAAGCATTGTATCATGCAATGCCACATAATGCTGATTGTAACCTTTTGTAAGTTTGATGTCAAGAACTCCAGTGTTCAAATCAATATCTTGTACTCTGAGTAGTCTGGCTTCCGTTGTCCTAATACCACTGCTATATAACAACCGGAAGAAAACCGGGAGTGTAATTCGTCTGATTCGTTGTTCCTGAGTACGGTTACCAATGATACTATCACATGCGTCAAAAAAGAGGAGAAGTTCCTCTTTGCTGAAAGCATGAGGAATGTATCCGGTTTTAATTAAAGGAGGAAGATATGGTGGTTTAACCATCGTGAGCTCTCTTAATCTCAGATATTTTATAAAAGTAGCAACTACATATATCCGTTGCCGACATGAGTTACTTGATTCCGTTTTTCGCTGTCGGCACCAAGCGTCTACCATTTCTTGCGAAAGTACCGAATCGTTAGGATAGTTCTTTTTACAATATCTGTCGAAAAGAAGGATATTGGGTTCGTAAGAGGATTTATTCCAATGGTCCGAAGCTATTTTAAAAGCTATGAACTGTTCTATTAATGGAGCAATAGCCGATTCAAATTTACTCATCAAAAACCTCCTTTCTTATAGGATAAAGTTCGATACTGAGGGAGCATTCTTTCAAGTGAACAATATCAGCGCTCAAATATGCTGCTATAGAATCAGGTGAAGTATGCCCCAGTGCGTTAGAGATAACCGGCTGTGGAACATCATTTTTCAAAAGGGAAGTTGCAAAATGGTGGCGGAAAACATGTAGTCCTTTTCTATCACCGCGATTTTGCCTTATATTGGACATATGCATAATTTTCTTTGCTACACTGTTCATCCCTTTGGACACTAATTGTTTATAAGGCGTGGTTTGTGTGATGAAAATTTCTTCGTATCGACATCTGGGGCGTTCGTTACAAATATAATCGTATATAGTATTTCCAACTATTGCCCGTAACGGTAGTTTTAATGGTACATTGGTTTTCTGCTGATTGATTATAATGAAATCGTTGTTCCAGTCTATATTGGAGAATTTAAGTCCTGCTATGTCACATCCTCTTAATCCTGTAAACATAGCCAACAAGCCTATTGCTTTGTCACGCAAGCTGAGTCTTGAGTTCGTATCGGTTAATGTAATCTTTATCTTCGATATCTCAATTTCTGTAAGGTATTGTATATTACGTCTTTTTTCTCGCAGTTCAGGGAAGAAAGACAATACTCGGAGACACAGTCCTTCTCTGAAAAAAGGAATGCAACTTTTAATTATGGCAGACACATTCTTTTTGTATGAACAGCTATAGTCCTTAAATACAGACAGGATATGTTTTTCCTCAATTTGGTCAAAACTACGGACGCCGAGTTTTTGAAGTGCAAGGAAAAAAGTAGTAGCATTGTGAGACTCGTGATACACTGTTTCAGCCTTTTTCCCGCACTTTGGCTCTTCAATGCGAAAGATATCGATAGCTCCTCTGAACTCTTCTGATAATAAGTCATAACTTTTAGCGGTTAGAAAACCTGTTCTTACATGCTCCGGAAATATCCCTCTAATATCAAACTGCTCAATTAACCCTAAGATGCTACGTATATGCCGTAAAGTTGATGCAGCCAATCCTTTTTCTACTGATAATTGATAAATGTCGGCATAAGTAATACTCGAATCTTGAGCTTTTAATTTAAGGACTTGTTTAATTGTTCGCCGAAATCTATCTATATAGATCTGCGAATACCCTTTCTCCTTCAAATACGAAAGGAGAATAGGAGTTTTTGTTTGTAAATCTTGTTCTTCCATATCTTATTCTTTAAGTATAAAGAACAAGGTAATATAATCAAAACTATCCTCAAAAATATATGTTGATAATCAGGGTATTATTATGAAAGGTTTGGATTTTATTTTTGTTTGGATAACTTAGGAAATCAAAACGTTTTGATTTCCTAAGCCACTCATACTGCGTTCATTGCCTGAAACGATGGGTTTTAGAGGGAAAAGACATCTCTAACCTTTTTCCTTATCTTAGTGTCTACTTGGGGCATGCTGATTTTAGGGGAACACAATATTATCTTCGTTTGACAGCAGATCTTTATCCGGATATAATAAGCAAGACGGAAGCTGCATTGGGATATGTAATTCCAGAAGGGAGGCATTCATGAAAAAAGCAAACGATTTTGCTTGGTATTTATCTCGTTTTATGACAACATATTTATCCGGAGAGAAAAAAACTAAGCACCAATACAATTGTCGTTTATAGGGATACTTTTCGATTTTTCCTTTTATTCTGTGAACAAAAACTGAAAATAACACCTGACCGGATAACCATCTCATTGTTT
The DNA here is from genome assembly GCA_036781965.1 of Bacteroidales bacterium. Classification (GTDB taxonomy): domain Bacteria; phylum Bacteroidota; class Bacteroidia; order Bacteroidales; family Azobacteroidaceae; genus Azobacteroides. The sequence goes on along the minus strand of DAIPZW010000111.1, from coordinate 2,167 downwards.
ACTAAAGAGCTTATTATTAATTATCTGGATTGGCTGGAAACTGAACGTAAATGTACTATTACGACAAGGAATCAGCGTTTATCTTGCATTCATGGCTTTTTTAAATACGTGCAGAAAGAATTACCCGAAAGAATGTTTGAAGTACAAAGAATTATTGGAATTCTACCTGGAAAAACGGCGAAGACAATCGTGCCTTACCTGACTGAAGACGAACTAAAGATCCTTTTTCAGCAACCTGATATTAGAACAAAACAAGGAAAACGAGATTTGGTATTATTAACACTGATGTATGACAGTGCCGCAAGAGTACAGGAAATCGCAGATCTAAAAATAAAGGATATCAGATTGAATACTCCCGCCGTCATAACACTTCATGGGAAAGGTAACAAAACCAGACATGTGCCAATTTTAGGAAGAGTAAAGGATTTATTAACAGGATACTTGGATGATGTCAAAAAAATATTCTTGGGGAATAGCGATGACCGATGTACCGGTATTTTATAACCAGAAACATCAGCCGTTAACTCGGTGGGGAATCTCCTTTATATTGAAACGATATGTTGAAATGGCCAGAAAAGACATTGGATTTATGGTGAATTTTCCTGTTACACCGCATGTACTTCGCCATTCCAAAGCTGTCGGCATGTTGAAATCAGGCATTAACTTGATATATATCAAGGATTTTCTCGGTCATTCAAATGTATCGACAACTGAAGTATATGCTCGTGCAGATAGTGAAATGAAACGCAAAGCTTTAGAAGAATCCTATAAGGAACTTTATACGCATGAAATGCCCAAATGGAATGAGGATGAAAATCTTATGCAGTGGCTAAATAATTTAGCAAGTAGATATTGAGTATATAAATATGGGGAGTGTTCCATTAATAAATCATAGAATATCAGCACTTTTTACTCTTCACTCCCCATATTGTGGCACTCTACATATTGCCTCATATGTGGAGATCCACATATGAGGCACAGCAAAGCTATGCATATGCTTCAAGCAGGATTAAATCTGGTATATATTCGTGATATTCTTGGCCATGTATCAATCACAACTACAGAAGTTTATGCAAGGGCTGACTCTAAACAAAAGCGTGAAGCTATAGAAGCGGCATATAGTGAGGTTCTTCCTGAACAGCTTGATATGGCATCCTGGGAGAAAGATTCTGAACTTATGACTTGGCTCAAAAAATTAGGGAAGTAGTAGTTAAGTATTCTCCATGGATATTATTTTCTCCAATACATCCTTTCTTATTGAATTGACGTGTTGGAGAAATAAGAATGGATCTTGATATTTTCCATCCTGCTTAACCGTAATGTGAAGATGGAAATTAGTGCTTTTTCCACTATTTCCACTAATAGCAACGACTTCGCCAGCAGTAACTTGCAAACCTTTTGTTACTAAAGGCCTAGCAAGATGACAATAACTGACAGTCAGATTTCCTTTATGCTTAATTGTAATATAATGGCCGGAAGCTTTATCATATCCGACTTTTACGATCTCCCCATCCATCATAGCATAGACCTCTTCGCTCTCTGCCTGTAAGTCTATACCATAATGCATTTTCTCAATTTTGTCTATTGGATGAAAACGCATTCCAAAAGAAGAGTTGACTTTTATATGGTTCAATGGGTATGATACACTAAGGTATTGTCGGAGTAAATCCTGCATAGAGGGACTCTGTTTTTTGTTGGTATTGAATGCTATAGTAGGTAAATCCACATTGGCTTTATCTACTTGTTTGTCGATAGCATTACCACAATCAATATTGGTTCCTATATGTTTTGCAACGTGATATGGTGATATTGTATTAAACTGAGCATTAGGAATATAATGGCTGTAGTACCCACAACAGCAAGCTTAATCTTTTTATAACATTTGACATATTGAATAATTTAAGCATTTGAAAGTGCAAAGTTACGTCTCACTATACTATTATTATCAAAAGAAGTTTTCAAAAGTTTGATATTTAACTTATTGAGAATAAGCCATAACGATTCTTGACTTTGGATAATACAAAACTTCAGATAAAGCCATTTATCCTAAGTTTTGATAAGTGTTCCCCGGTACTACATCCCGTGTTGCCGGTTATGCCGACCACAGTCCCTGCCCTGACAACCTGCCCCTGTGATACGGAAATCCGTGAAAGGTGGCAGTAGCTGA
>DAIPZW010000110.1:0-6077 GCA_036781965.1 Bacteroidales bacterium | reverse complement strand
GCTTCCGGGCCCATATTGAATAATAAATCAATAATACTCATATTGGGAATAAAACCATAGCGATCTTGGAAAACTTGATAGTAAGCTTGGGTGGAAAAGAGGGCTTCTTTCTTAGGATGAATAACTTCTCGATAATCTAACTCGTTAGGATTTAATTCCTTTCGGTAGATTTCGGAATAGGAAACGGAAGTTTCTATATCCAACAGGGAAGAAATCAGCAGACGAAGCTCTTCATTGAAATCGAAAAGGAAATTAAATTTCTTTTCATAGAAAGGGCGCAAATCATCTTCGTAATATTCAAAGAAGGGCGATGAATTATAGGCAGAACGAATGGCAGTCCAATGCAGATGTCGCCAATTATCGTGGTCTGAAATACGAATATCCCGAGTTAAACACTTCAAAGTTTCGGGTTTCTCTATCGGAATGCTCAAGGTTTGCATTCCTTGAGCCGTAGCAATCCGACATCGATTACGATAAGTCTGTTTGATAAAATTATCTTGCTGCTCAATTACCGCAGGAAAGGTATTAATCAACTGAAAATACTCTACAGGAGCTAAATAAGCCGAAGATAAATAAACGGTTTTATCTTCTTTCATGGATTATTGATTCTTTACCCAACGGAAAATACGATCCCAACGAATACCTGAGAAGAAACTTTTATCTTTATCGGTAGATAACCAAATCATAATAGGTTGTCCTACAACATGATCCTCAGGAACAAATCCCCAAGAACGGGAGTCTGCCGAATTGTGTCTATTATCCCCCATCATCCAATAATAATTATATTTAAAGGTATAGGTATCGGCAATGTTTCCGTTGATATACACTTTATCTCCGTCAATGCGTAGGGTATTATATTCATAATTGACTATACAACGCTTGTAAATTGCCAAATTCTTTTGGTTCAAAGGAATAGACTCTCCTTTCTTTGGAATCCAAATCGGGCCGTAATTATCTCTATCCCAGCCAAATTCTTCGTCATAACCATAAGGATAGATAGGACCTCCTAAAGCTGCCGGCTCAATATGGATAGAACGTGCCCAATTACGGTCTTTTAAAGTTTTTAGTTTATCTTGAGTCAAGGGGATTCTATATAAAGGGTTGTAAGAACCGCCTTCATTCGGCTCCACGCCTAAAAAACGGGAATAATCAGCGGTCATCAATCTTCTATCGTCCTTACTTACGCCCAAATCAGAGAACTGTTTGTCAGAAAAACGGTTGCCGTGTGTTTCTACATAGTAATTAAACTGAGCATTCTTAGGCAAAGGCAATTCTTTTCCATCTACAAAAACAACATTGTCCTTGATTTCCAACATTTCGCCCGGAAGTCCAACGCAACGTTTTACGTAGTTTTCCCGACGATCTACGGGTCTATAAACTACTTCACCATATCTTTTGGGATTTTTATTGACTTCCGCCCAGCCTACTTGATTAACTAATGCATGATAATCGCCTTGTTGATAATTCAAAGCAACCGTATCTCCGGCGGGATAGTTAAATACTACAATATCATCTCTTTTTACTTTTCCAAAACCGGGCAAGCGTTTATATTCCCAATGAGGCCAATCACTATAAGATTTAGAATTAAAGAAAGGCAAAGTATTATGAGTTAAAGGAAAGGCAAGCGGCGTATTAGGTACTCGCGGCCCGTAAGCTAACTTGCTAACAAATAAATAGTCTCCGACCAATAAGGTTTTTTCCAAAGAAGAAGTAGGAATCTTGTAGTTTTGGAAAATAAAGATATTGATAAAATAGACAGCAATCAAGGCAAAGACAATAGCATCTGTCCATTCTCCAAGCGTACGAAGGAGTTTATTTTCGGAACGTTTCCAAACTCCCCAATCAATTACTTTAGAAATATAAATATCAAAGATAAGAGGTAGTCCAAGTAGCAACCAATAGTTATTATCCCAAATCACAAAAAGAAGATAAAGCAATCCTATAACGATAAACTTGATCCACTGTGAACGCTTAGCGTTATGAATACGTTCTTTTACTGTTCCTATCGAAGGTTTATTTGTCTTGCTCATAATTGCAATGATTTAAATGTCTAACATATCTTTCATGGAAAGAAATCCTTTCTTCCCTTTGGTAAATTCAGCCGCTAAAACTGCACCTAAAGCAAATCCTTTTCTACTTTTGGCGTTATGTTTTATGCTGATAGTATCTACATCCGATTCATAAACTATTTCATGGATGCCGGGAACCTCTCCTTCTCTCCGCGAATGGATTAATAATTCATCGGGATTGCCTGTTTCAGCTTCTTTCCAAAATTCTTTTCTATCCAAGTTCTTAATAATTCCTTCGGCTAAGGTTAAACCCGTGCCGCTAGGCGAATCTAATTTATGAATATGGTGTACTTCCTCTAATTTAACGTCATATTGGGTAAACTTATTCATGATAGAGGCTAAATAATTGTTAAGAGCGAAGAAAATATTCACTCCTATGCTAAAATTGGAAGCATAAAAGAAAGTTTTTCCCGCTTCGCAATATCTTTTTATATCATTTAGCTGCTCCAACCAACCGGTAGTTCCGGTAACTATGGGAATATTTCTTTCAAAACATCTCAAGTAATTAGAAAAAGCTGTTTCAGGACGAGAAAACTCAATAGCGACTTCAGCAGAAAGAAAGGCTTTCGAATCAAAATCTCCTTGATTGTTTACATCAATTATAGCAACAATTTCATGTCCTCTATCTAAGGCAATCTTTTCTATCTCATGCCCCATTTTTCCATACCCAATAATGGCTATCTTCATTTTATATTTCTAATATTATGCCCCATGCGTTCTTTTTTAGTACGCAAATATTTTTCATTATACTGATTCGGTTGTATTTCAATCGGAATATTTTCCACTATTTCCAACCCATAACCTTCCAAAGCAGCTCTTTTTACCGGATTATTAGTCATCAAACGGATTTTTGACACGCCTATTTCTCTAAGGATTTGAGCTCCTACTCCATATTCTCGTTCGTCTGAATCATGTCCTAGATGCAAGTTGGCATCTACCGTATCTAATCCTTCTTCTTGTAGTTTATACGCTTTCATTTTATCCATCAAGCCGATACCACGACCCTCTTGATTCAAGTAAACAATAGCTCCTTTGCCTTCTTTGTCTATCATCTCCATCGCTTTGTGGAGTTGTTCTCCGCATTCGCAGCGCAAAGATCCGAAGATGTCGCCTGTAGCGCAAGAAGAATGCATTCTAACCAAAACCGGCTCGTCTTTTTCCCATTCTCCTTTTATTAAAGCTACATGTTCTTCCCCATTTGATTTTTGTTTGAAAGGAATTAATTTAAAATGTCCGTATTCAGTCGGCATATTCACTGTTTCTCCTTTCTCAACCAACGATTCTTGTTTCAATCGATAAGCAATCAAATCCCTGATCGAAATAATCTTAATTCCAAATTTTTTAGACACTTCCATCAATTGAGGCAAGCGAGCCATCGTTCCATCCTCATTAATAATTTCAATCAAAGCACCTGCCGGATACAATCCCGCCAATCTTGCTAAATCTACCGTAGCTTCTGTATGACCTGCCCGTTTTAATACTCCACGAGACCTAGCTCTTAAGGGACTTACATGCCCCGGCCTTGCTAGTTCTTCGGTTTTAGTGTTCGGATTGGCTAATGCTTTGATAGTTTCAGCGCGATCATACATAGAAACTCCTGTTGTACAGCCTCCTCCAAGCTTATCTACTGTTATAGTAAAGGGAGTATCATACATAGATGTATTACGTGAGGCTTGCATTTCTAGTTCAAGTTCATCGCAACGTTCTTCGGTTATGGGAGCACAAAGTAATCCTCGACCATAAGTCATCATAAAATTAACTTTCTCCGGCGTTATTTTTTCGGCTGCAATAATAAAATCGCCTTCATTCTCACGATCTTCATCATCCACAACGATAAGAAATTTACCTTCTCTGAAGTCTTCGAGAGCCTCTTCTATGGTATTTAATTGATATTCGCTCATAATATTTGGTTTAATCTTTTTTCTTTTTAAGTTTTAGTTTTATCAATAAATTGTTCAAATATATTTTCCATGCTTCCGGGTTCATAATGGTCGAATCATTGATTGCTTTATACGTAAAGAAGGTTCCTAAAGTCAACAAAATGGCAGAACTCAACCACATTCCTTCCCAAGTTTCCCATACTCCTTGTTTAGCCATTTTCATGCCAAAGGTGTCGATGGTATAGTAAAACAAAAAGATAAATACGGACACAACAACCGGCAATCCGAAGCCTCCTTTTCCAATAATAGCCCCTAAAGGCGCACCGATAAAGAAGAATAACAAACAAGCTAAGGACAAAGTCAATTTACTGTGTATTTGCATTTCATGAGATCGGATTTGTTTTTGAGAATCCGCCTGAATAGTTCTTGCATGATGATATTCTTGTTCTATCCGTTCCGCCCTTTTATATGCTTTTTCTATTAAATTAATTTTATCTTTCGTGTCTTGGCTATCAAAATAGGCTTGGTATCCTTTTGCAAAAAGAGTATCCGGTTTCGATAATTGTTGTTTCTTTCCGGCATCCTGTTTGAAAGCTCGGAGATAAGTATGTTCCTTGAAGAAAGGTATAGACTTTTGAGAAATACTATCCACAGCATAAGAAGCAGAATCGATATATTGAACTAATTGATTGATATTCTTTCCTTTTTCCCGCGAACCCATGATGGATTCGTCAATCATATTGAAATTGGTATCAAAAGGAATAAAAATAGAACGGAAAGAAAAAGTTTCTCTGCGGTATGGAATATTGTCTAAAGACTTAGAACTGTTTTTTGTCTTTAAGTTTTCAAATGATTCGCCGCTATAAAGATCCAAAATCAAGCTGGCTTTATCCTCAGACATCTTTAATCTTCCCGAATCAGCTACGATTACCATAGCATTATGAAAGCCATTTGAATAATCATAAATCATCATATCTTTCAGCAGTCCGGTCTTTTTATCTTTTTCTTTGACATATACATTATAGCCTTCGATTTCTTTATAAAAAATACCTTCGGGAATATCCAATTCGGGCGATTTTTCCCGCAAGGAAAGTAAAATCGTCTGCATTTTGACCTGAGCTTTAGGTAATAAATCGTTTTGGAAATAGAAAGAAATACCCATAACGAAAATCATAACGATAATCAAAGGTTTCATAATCTGAATCAAGGAAATTCCGGAGGCTTTCATTGCGATTAGTTCAAAGTGTTCTCCCAGATTACCAAAAGTCATCAAGGATGCAAGGAGGATAGACAACGGTAAAGCCATCGGAGTGAACGTTAGTCCGGCATAAAAGAAAAGTTCCAATAAGACATCAAAGCCGACACCCTTTCCAACCATCTTATCAACATGCTGCCAAAGAAATTGCATCAATAAAATAAAGACACAAACACTGAAAGTCGCTAATAAAATAGGAAAAAAGGTACTAAGAATAAACGTATAGAGCTTTTTTATCCTAAACATAGATGAATATCCACTAATACGCCTGCAAAGATACAACAATAAAAAATACCAAAGGGGAGAAAAATAATAAATACTTATAAAAGTCCCAAAAGCCGGCGGAGTGTAGTAATTTGAGTATCCCAAAGAGCCATAGAGTCCTCTTTTTCGTGAGGTTCTGCGAAATCGGTTACTTCAAGAACCAAGCCTCCTGTCAATTCATTCGTATGAAGTCGAAATTCAAAGAAATTATTTTCATTTTCTTCTTCCAACCATCTAAATCTTATATAGTTATTTTGATTAAAACCGATAACCTCTGCTTGGGAAGGATATTTATTCCATGTAAAAGTGTATAATTTTCCGTCCTCTTCATCGTTTACTTCATCAGCAAACCATTCAGATAATCCCGTTGAAGTAGCAATTCTTGTCCATAAATTAGACTTACTTGCCTTTTCAAAAACGTATTCCAAACAATATTTTTCTTTTTTCATGACTAATTCACCTTATATCTCGCACAAGATACAACTTTAGTTGCAAAATACCAAATATTTGTAAAAATACAATCTTTCTTCTCCAAAAAACAAAGGTTATTTTAAAATTTTGTAACTATTCAGCCTCTACCTTCGCCACGCATTTTAGAGCGGGGAGTAC
>DAIPZW010000109.1:0-6097 GCA_036781965.1 Bacteroidales bacterium | reverse complement strand
TTATTAATAACTAATCTTTTTGAATCACTATGTTTAAAGACCATCCTAAAGGACTAGTCGGAGCCGCTCTCTCTAATATGGGGGAACGTTTTGGTTACTACATTATGAACGCGGTTTTACTGTTGTTCTTGGTATCCAAATTTGGCTTATCAGAAGAAACCGGAAGTATGATTTACTCATTCTTTTATGCCGGTATTTATGTATTAAGCTTAGTCGGTGGACTTATTGCCGACAGATTACGAAACTATAAAGGGACTATTCAAACAGGTTTGATGATAATGGCGACCGGTTATGTCTTATTGTCAATTCCAATTTTGGCAACTTCAGACAATCATGTTTGGTTGCTAACGTTTACTTGTTTTGCTTTATTCCTTATTGCTTTCGGTAATGGTTTATTCAAAGGTAACTTACAGGCTATTGTTGGTCAAATGTATGATAACCTTGAGCATGAAGCGGCAAAAAAGGGAGAAGAAGAACTTAAAAAAGCCAAAGCAAAGAGAGATCCGGGCTTTCAAATATTTTATGTATTTATTAATATCGGAGGTGTAATTGCTCCTTTCGTAGCTCCTATGTTAAGAAGCTGGTGGTTAGGAACAAAAGAATTAACATACAATGCTAAATTGCCGGACCTTTGTCATCAATACATAAATGAAGGAAAAGAAATGGCAGTTGAACAGCTTGACAACTTGAAAGTTCTTGTAGAACAAGTAGGAGGAACTGTTACTGCTGACTTAACACCGTTCTGTACACAATACCTAGATGTATTTAATACAGGAGTTCACTATTCGTTTATTGCTTCGGTAGCTGCTATGTTAATCTCTTTAGCAATCTTCCTTCGTTACAAGAGAATATTTCCTAATCCTGTTAAAGCTAAAGCAGAAGTTGAGAATTATACTCAAGAAGAAAAAATACAAATGGCTAAAGAAATCAGACAACGTATCTATGCTTTGTTTGCAGTTCTTGGAGTTGCAGTATTCTTCTGGTTCTCTTTCCATCAAAACGGAACATCTCTATCTTTGTTTGCAAAAGACTTTGTTGTAACAAGTAAGATTGCTCCCGAAGTATGGCAAGCGATTAATCCTTTCTTCGTAATCCTTCTAACACCTCTTGTTATTTGGTATTTTAATAGATTAAAAAATAAAGGAAAAGAACCATCTACGCCAAGAAAAATTGCTATCGGTATGGGTATTGCATCATTAGCATTTATCTTTATGCTGATTATCTCTAAAATAAATGCTTATCCTTCTGGAACTGACTTTAGAGCGATGCCGGATGCCGTAAGTGAAGGATTGAAACAAGGCCCTTGGGTGCTCTTTGTTCTATATTTCTTCCTAACTGTAGCTGAGTTATTTATTAGCCCATTAGGACTTTCATTTGTTTCTAAAGTAGCTCCTAAAAATCTATTGGGACTTTGTCAAGGTTTGTGGCTTGCTGCAACAGCAGTAGGGAATGGATTATTATGGATTGGACCTTTAGTTTACAATAAATTTCCTATTTGGATGTGTTGGACTCTTTTCGCTGTTTTATGTGCTGTCTCCATGATTGTCATGCTAAGTATGGTAAAATGGCTTGAACGAGTTACAAAATAAAGAACAATGATCCGTATAAAATCTTTACTGATTTTATCAATTATAAGCCTGCTCCTGATTTCTTGTAAAGAAACCTCGGAGCAGGTTTCTTTTTCTACCGATTATGCTCGCGGCTTTTCTGTAGAAAAGAATGAGGATTATACTGTGGTTAAACTGTATAATCCTGAAAATGAACAATTACTAGAAACTTATATTTTGGTTTCTAAGGATAAAGACCTGCCGGAAAACTTACCGGAAGGGACTTTAATTAGAACGCCTTTAAAAGAGATAGCTGTTTTCTCGGCTGTTACTTGCGGAATGTTAGATGCTTTAGGCGAATTAGATGTTATTATAGGGCTTACAGAGCCTCAATACATCAATGTTCCCTATTTGCAAGAAAAATTGAAGGAAGAAAAGATTATCGATTTAGGTTTATCTTATAATCCTGATATAGAAAAAGTCATAAATCTTGAGCCGGAAGCTATCTTTTATAATCCGATTCCCGGACAAGAAATAACATCCTTGACTAGGCAATCTTCTCCTTTGATTCATTGTTTGGATTATAAAGAAAACTCTACGCTCGGACAAACAGAATGGATACGCCTAATCGGACTTTTCTTTGAGAAAGAAGAGTTAGCCGACTCTTTATTTTATGCTACGAGGGACAATTACCTACGCTTACAAGATTTAGCTGCGAATGTAGAGTATCAACCTTGTGTGTTTACCGAACTAAAATCTTCGGATGCTTGGTATATGCCCGGAGGGAAAAGTTATTTAGCCGAAATGTTTAAGCATGCCGGAGCAGATTACCTTTGGAAGGAAGATACTCATCAAGGAAGTATTCCTCTTTCTTTTGAACAAGTATTGGAAGAAGCTCAAAATTGCGACATTTGGTTGATAAAGCATTTTAATCATACAACTTATGAAAATTTAGCTGCCGAACAATCCAATTATACTTTGTTCGATGCTTATAGGAACCGCAAGATATTCCTTTGTAATACTTCTAAAGCTTCCTACTACGAGGATCTTCCTTTGCATCCCGACTGGATATTAGAGGATTTCGTATATATCTTTCATCCCGAATTACTTCCTAATTATACTCCAAGATATTATTTCCCAATGGAAAATAATTAAGGAACAAGGTAATTCTTTCTTGTCATCCTGAACTTGATTCAGGATCTCAAGAGATTCCGTGTCAAGCACGGAATGACATTTCTCCTTTCTTCTTGTTCCCTTCTCCTCGCTTATTGCATCATGAAATGAAGTCGGTTTTGTAAGTTTACTTGTCCAACTCCGCCATCTATATCCAAATATAATAGATTCATATTCGGATAAAACTTCTTAAGTCGATTTTCTACGCCTTTAGCTACCACATGGTTCGCAATACAACCGAAAGGTTGAATACACACTACCTTATTAATGCCTTCACGAGCAAAGCAAGCTATTTCTGCTGCCAAAGACCAACCTTCGCCAAACTGATTGGTCAGACTTAATATTTCCGATGCATATTCTGCTTTGGTATAAATAGATTCGGGTTGTTGGTAGAACTTAAATTTTTGAAGAATTTCATTCGTTCGACTGATTTTCTTATTGAGATATTTCCATAAAGTAGGTTTAAGCATCTCCAAGAAAGGATTTTTCTTTTTAATTCCGTACTCCTGATTGACTTTTGAATTAACAAAAAATTGAATCAAAAAGTCCAAGATCGGAGGAGTTACGACTTCCATGCCTTGTTCCCTAAGCCAATGAGAAATATCTGCTTGAGCATAATTATTATACTTGACAAAAATTTCGCCAATCAAGCCTATTTTAGTAAACTCTCGGTTGTGAATAGGAATTTGATTAAAGTCTTCCACTGCTTGATGTAAGAAATCAAGCAACATATCCGGATTGTTTTTCCTTACAGCTTCACATCCTCGCTCCATATAGAAATCAAAGGTTTCTTTCGCTTGACCTTTTGTTTTTTCTCGTGGACTAATCGATGCAAACATCTGTTGAATGCCATCTCCATATAGGATTAAGTAAATGGCTATATTGATTAACTTTTCCCATGGAAGCTTAAAACCCGGTTGATCATTTTGAAAAGTTTTTCCACTTGTTAGAGCAACAATGGGAATGTCTGAATATCCTGCACGTTCCAAACCTGTTTTAATTTGTGCAATATAATTCGTTGCCCGACATTGTCCACCTGTTTGAGTAATAGATACGGCAATATTATTTAAGTCATAATTCCCTGATTGCAATCCATTGATAATATCCCCTAGAATTAAGGTCGAAGGATAACAAACCTCATTGTGTCCGTATTTCAAACCTGTATCGACCGAAGCACGATTAGATTTCGGAAGGTTTTCTAGTTTATATCCTGCCAAATCTCCCAAAGCGGGAACAAAAGGAGAAATAAAATCGCACAGCCAAGGAATTAAAATAGTCCGCTGATGTTTATCCTCCTTTTTAAATGGTACTTGATAACCTCTATATTCATTGTAATTGGCAATTGAGCGCTTGTTTTTCAAAGATTCAACCAAAGAACGCAGACGTAAACGAACAGAACCCGGACTTGCTATCTCATCAATCCGAACCACCGTAAGATTTTTACCTGCTTCTTTAAGTATTGAAGTGGCTTCGTCCATTAAAAAAGAATCGGGACCGCATCCAAAAGAATTTAACTGCACTAATTGCACATTATCCGGCAGTTTAGCTACTTGAAGAGCCGATTGTACAACTCGATTCGGATAAGACCATTGCGAAACCATATTTAATTTTCCATAGCCATCGGTATAATCTTTTCGAAATACATCATCTGTCAGAACAATGCCTCCTAAGTCAGCTAAAATCTGTCCAGTCTTTTGATGAATTAAAGGATCGGCATGATAAGGACGACCGGCAATAATAAAGACCGGCTGTTTTTCTTTGATAGCATATTCTAATTTTTCTCTTTGGAAAGTAATCAATTCATCTTTAATTACCTCTCTTTTCTTCAAGGCTTTATTAAAAGCATTAGCGAATACCTTTTTATCTACACCCAAACCCTCAAAATAACGAGAACAAGACTTGCGAAGCGGCTCTTTCCCATTAAAACTGATCACAGGAGTATCAAAAGGAATATGATGCCGTTGTTCCGGATCCATAGAACTGCGAATTACATCAGGATAACCGCTCACGACGGGACAATTGTAGGAATTGTTACTTCCCTTAAACTCCTTTTCTTCTTTAGGAACTATCGGATAGAAAATACGATCCACTTTTTGTTCGATAAGTGATAGAATATGTCCGTGAACTAACTTCGCAGGGAAACAAATGTTATCCGCCATGATACTTCCAACCCCTTTTCGGTATAATTGATAAGTCGATTCGCCAGATAAAACTACTTCAAATCCACATTCGCTAAACAAAGTTTGCCAAAAAGGGAAGTTTTCATACATATTTAATACGCGTGGTATTCCGATTTTCAGTTTTTTTTCCGAAGATCCTTTTTGTTCTTGAGAGAATAAGAGTTCATTTTTTCGGTCAAAAGCATTAAACCCTTTTTCTGTCTTGCCTTTACTGTGGAATACCTTTTCGCATTTATTTCCTGCATAAGAAACATTTCCATTGGCGAAAATAAATCGCTGTACCGAACATTGATTAGTACAACCTTTGCATTGTATTTCTTTAGTTGCTATGGAAGATAATAAACCGGAAAGAACTTCGGGAGAGAATCTACTCTTTTCTGTTCTCTCCACCGCTTTATCTTTGGCATACAAGGCAGCTCCGAATGCTCCCATTAGTTCCGGATAATCGGTTGAACTTACTTTCTTTCCGGATAATATTTCTAATGCCCGATATACGGCATCGTTACGGAAAGTTCCTCCTTGTACGACAATATTTTCTCCCAATTGATTGAGATTATTTATTTTCAATACTTTAAACAAACAGTTCTTTACTACAGAATAAGCTAAGCCCGCAGCAATATCTCCTACCGTTGCATTTTCCCGAAGGGATTGTTTTACTTTTGAATTCATAAAAACAGTGCAACGAGAGCCTAAATCGCAAGGTTGTTTAGCAATACAAGCTTTTTTCGCGAAATCTTCCAACGGAATATTCATAGTTGAAGCAAAATTCTGAAGAAAAGAACCACAGCCTGCCGAACAAGCTTCATTCAATTCGATATTTGAAATAACTCCCTTGTCAGTAAAGATAGATTTAATGTCTTGTCCGCCAATATCCAAGATAAAAGAAACTTTAGGGTCGATAAATTGCGCTCCTTTAAGGTGAGCCATTGTTTCTACAATGCCATAATCTACTCCTAGAGCCGAATGAATCAAATCTTCGCCGTAGCCGGTAACCGCCGAACCTATTATATTGGGTTCTATTCCGCTCTCTCTTGATTCCTCAAAGAATTTTTCCAAGCCTTCAATTACTTTCGGCAAGGAATTACCTTCGTTAGTAACATAATAATTGAATAGAATATTCGCTTCTTTATCTATTGCTACCACTTTAGTAGTTGTTGAACCGGAATCAATGCCAATAAAACAATCCGGGTTCTCTTT
>DAIPZW010000108.1:0-6132 GCA_036781965.1 Bacteroidales bacterium | reverse complement strand
CCTCAATGCGCCGCGCCAGTTGGCACATCAGACCGATGGCGATATGGCTGCTGGGAATGTTGCTAAGGGATTCAATAGATATGTCCGCGCCGATATCGGCCAATCCCTTCACCTTGCCAACCAATGCGGAGCCGTCCAGGGCAGGCGCTGCCTTGCCATGTTCGTCCTCCTTCAATCATAATAGGAATAATGGCTTATCTTTGGATAGTTGATTACGTTCATAACTTTCAAATTTTGGCTGGATCCTTTGCATTGGCAATTATAATGATTCCCTCTTTTATTTCAATTCCCAACAAACAATTAAATAACTTTCCTGCATTTTTGGAAGAAGCTTATCTCTCACTTGGATGTCCTGTTTATAAGGCTATAACTATGATGCTTTCTTCAGCAGGTAAGCCGATTTTAGGAATAATATGCCGAGTTATAGCATTGAATATCGGTAAAACGGCTCCTTTACTATTTACTATTGTCGGTTCTTCCTATATTGAATGGAATATTTTCGAATCAACAGCTGCTCTCCCTCTAACCATTTGGAATACAATAGAAGTATTGTTATTATCCGAGTATATGTGGGCTGCTTCATTGGTATTATTTATCATTGTAATAACATTCACTCTTTTAGGAAGAGTATTAAGTTCCCAAAAACTAAACGATCGATACTCATGAATACATCTAAACCTTATTTATCAATAGAGAACTTATCGGTTAAATATTCCAATGAAGAACGAGGAATAAAAGATATTTCTTTTGACATACAAAAAAACTCGATTACTTCTATTATTGGAACTGAAAACTCAGAAAAGGAAACCTTACTCCGTTCGATTAATCGGATGCATGATTTATATCCGAATATTAAAATGAGCGGTGCTATCTTATTAGATGGAAAAAATATATTTAATCTTCATCCTATTGAAGTAAGAAGAAGAATTGGAATGATATTCGAGGATCCTGTTCCTTTTCCTAATATGAGTATTTATAAAAATATATTAGCCGGATACACATTTAATAAAATTAAACTCACTAAAGAGCAAAAAGATTCAATTGTTGAAGAAAATCTAATTAAAACTAACCTTTGGGAAGAAGTGAAAAATAATTTGAATGATAAACCAATGGGATTACATATCGGACAACAGCAACGACTGTGTATTGCTCGAAGCATTGCTCTTAACCCGGAAATTATTTTGATGCAAAATCCTACTAAAACATTGTGTGCTACGAATATAAATCAAATAGAAAACTTAATTTTTCAGTTAAAAGACAAGCATACCATTATTATAACACCAAGTTCGATTGCCCAAGCAGGTAAAATTTCCGATTACATTATATATATGGAAAAAGGGAAGCTTATAGAATACGATGCAGCCAATACTATTTTGATAAATCCTAAAAATGAAAATACAGAAAAATTTATTACCGAACAGACTTATTAGCCTTATAAAAAATGAAAAGCAACATAAAAAATCAACAATTAGATAATCTATATAATTCCTTTAAATCTATTACCGAAAAAGTAATGGAACAGTTTTCTCTTGCTATTAACTTTTTTGAAACACCAACCAAAGACGGATTTAAACAGATAGAAGAGTTAGAGAAAATGATTGACTTATTGGAAAATGAAGTTAGTGTTGAATATATCAATTCTCTACTTATGAATCCGAGAGCAAAAGATTTAAGAAAAATAGTATCCTATCAAGATGTAAGTAATTTTACGGAAAAGATTGGCGATTTACTATTTAATATAGCAAAGAAAACGAAAAGATTGGATAAGTCTATTTCCGATTTTGAAGATTTTTACTCATCTCTAAAGGTCATATTTGAGGAGGCGAAAAAGATAATCAACGATTCTTTCTTCTCATTCTTTTATGAAGATAAAGAAGCCGCTCAAAAAATTATCTCTAATAGAAATCCTTTATTTAAGCCCATCCTAGAATTAAGAGAATCCATCACAGAAGAGTTTAGTGAAATCCCTATGTCCGCCAAAGAATTGCAAAGCATTATGGATATTATCGATATTGCTAATTATTTATCTCAAATTGCCAGCTTGGGAAAAGAAATTGCTGATTCCAGCGTTTATTTAAAAGAAGGAGTTATTTTGAAACACAGTTGTCAGTAAACAGTTATCAATTATCAGTAAACAGTGAATAATAAGGAGAAAGAAAGTATTCGTCATTGCAAACGGAGTGAAGCAATCCAGAAATGTTTAGTCTTAATTCCAAATTCTTTTTTCTCTTTAATTTTATTACCTTTACGCCTGCATTATTCAATAGACAAATATTAAACCCTAAACATTATGACTTCAAAAGCTAAAATCGCAATTGGAGCAGGACTTGTTTTTGCCATTCATACCTAAGTAGGCAGTCAATGCGTATCATTTGCAAGAAAGGATATAAAACAATAACCGATTTCTATGCTGATATAGCTAATGAGTTTTTAGATCCTAATGATATAATAAAACAATTTCTTGAACTTCAAAAAAAAGAACAAGATCAAGAAGAACATACGCCACAAAGTGTTGAAAATTATATTGTTTCCGATGCAACTGCTGCCGAAAGCTTAGCGAAAAAGATTGCTGAGACAAAAGGAGTTAAGAGCGTTCAACGCAATTTTTCGAAGGCGTAAGAATTCTTTTCCTCTTATTTCAATTTAGCTATTTCTTGTGTAAGTGTTATAAACTCTTCCACGCTAAGTTGCTCCGGGCGTTTATCAAAGATAGCTTGCTTAGAAAACTCCGGGTACTCTCCGATAATGGATTTTAGAGAATTGCGCATGGTCTTGCGACGTTGATTAAAGGCTGTCTTAACGACAGACTTAAACAAAGCTTCATCGCAACCTAATTCAACGCGACTGTTTCGAGTCATCTTTATTACTGCCGAACGTACTTTTGGAGGAGGATCAAAAACATGAGGTTCGACCGTGAAAAGATATTCTATATCATACCAAGCTTGAAGTAAGACCGTGATAATTCCATACGCTTTCTTGCCGGGCTTAGCAGCTAAACGCTCTGCTACTTCCTTTTGCAACATACCCGAACAGCAAGGAATTTTATCTTTATAGTCCAATACTTTGAAAAAGATTTGGGAAGAGATATTATAAGGGTAATTTCCTATGACATTGAAAGAAGAAGAAAAATATTGATCTAAATCCAATTTAAGAAAATCGCCTTCTATGATTCGCCCTTCTAATTGTGGAAAATGTTCTTTCAGATAAGGAACAGACTCTCTATCCAATTCAACAACAGTTACATCAAGATATTTATCAACTAAGAAACGTGTTAAAACTCCTGTGCCCGGTCCTATTTCCAGTATAGGTAGATTGGTATCAGATAAGGTATCGGCGATGCGTTCCGCTACCGACATGTCTTTTAAAAAGTGTTGTCCTAATGATTTTTTCGGACGAATTTCACGATGATATTGCATTCTTGAATGAAATAGTATATAATTTTCTTATCTTTGCAGGAGGCAAAAGTAATTAAAATAAACAGGAAATTCATATTATGACAGATAAATCTAAACGTATTCTTTCCATACTGCTTAAAACCATTATTCCATTAGCTTTTGGTCTTCTCTTGCTTTGGTTGATTTTCAGGCAACTAAATTTTGGAGAAATAATGACGGTATTGAAACAAGATGTGAATTGGTGGGTCATTGTTTTATCTCTTCCTTTTGGACTGGTAGCCAATATTATACGTGCTTTGCGCTGGGATCTTTTGATTCGTCCTTTGGGTTATCATCCTAAAAAATCAAATTTGATTTATGCCGTATTGGGCAACTATGGTGTTAATTTGGTTTTCCCTCGCTTAGGAGAAGTTTGGCGATGTACCATGATTAAACAATATGAGAAAGTTCCCTTTTCCAAACTATTCGGAACACTTATTACCGACCGCTTAGCGGATGCTATGTCTGTCGGTATAATTATGATTATTGCTGTGATCTTAAACATTCCTTATTTCAAAGGTTTTATAGCTCAACATCCCGACACCTTTGATAAAGTATATGAAATTCTTACTTCCTTGTGGTTATACATAGGAATAGCCGCCATTGCCGGATTCGTTTGGATACTGTTTACTTTCTTCAAAGAAAACAAGTTAGTCAAGAAAACAAAAGAAATGATTGTCGGAGTATGGGAAGGAATCAAATCCATCAGTAAGATGAAAGAAAAATGGTTATTCATTTTCTATACTGTATTGATTTGGCTTGGGTATTATCTTTACTTCTATATCTGCTTCTATGCTTTTCCTTTTACTGAAGATTTAGGATGGAATAGAGGTTTAATTGCTTTCGGACTTAGTAGTGTTGCAGTTGCTATACCGGTTCAAGGTTCAATTGGACCTTGGCACGCAATGGTTATTGCAGTATTGATAGGATTTGGAGTAGCATCTACGGATGCAGGAGCTTTTGCTCTAGCCGTTCATACTATACAACAATTAATATTCACGGCTGCCTTTGGTCTGTTTGGCGTATTAGCATTACCGATTGCCAACAAAGGGCGGAAGTATGAAACTATAGAGGAGAACACAAAATAAATATTATTAATTTCTAAATAAAACACTTAAGAAAGACCAAATTTTGAATCTAAAGCCAGCAAACATCTGGAAACATTTTTATGCGATGACGCAAATTCCTCATCCTTCCGGGTATATGAACGAAATCACTAAGTTTGTAGAAGACTTCGGCAAAGGATTAGGATTAGAAACCATACGTGGCGAAGCAGGTAATATCTGTATTCGCAAACCTGCCACTAAAGGGTATGAAAACAAACAAGCCATTGTATTGCAATCACACGTGGATATGGTTCCTCAAGCTAACTCAGATCTTGATTTTAACTTTGAAACGGATCCTATCCAACCTTATATTGATGGAGAATGGGTGAAAGCAAAAGGAACCACTTTAGGAGCGGACAACGGAATCGGTTGTGCAGCTATGATGGCTATCTTGGAAGATAATACCATTGAGCACGGTCCTATCGAAGCTTTATTTACTACCGACGAAGAAACCGGAATGTATGGAGCATTCGCAGTTACTCCGGGTTTAATCAATGGTAAAATCTTATTGAACCTTGACGGAGAGGAGTATGGAGAAATTTATATTGGTTGTGCAGGAGGTGCTGACGTAACGGCTCGTTTCCAATATCAAAACGAAACTTTCATCCCGAAAGAAGACGTAGCCGTTAAAGTTTCTTTGAAAGGTTTGAAAGGCGGACATAGTGGAGTGGATGTGCATTTAGGTCGTGCCAATGCAAATAAACTTTTGTTCCGTTTCTTAAAAGACGCTATGGATACTTATGGCGCTCGCCTTTCTGAAGTCAAAGGAGGTTCTTTGCGCAATGCTATTCCTCGCGAAGCTTTTGCTGTTATTATCGTTGATGGAAAAGATAAATACGAGCGTATCAAACAAATGGCAGCTGCTTACGATGAAATCTTCAAACAAGAATTTGATGGCATTGAAGATATTACGAAGATGTCTTTCACGGCTGAATTTATGGAAGTGAGCAAAGACATGGTTCTTATCCCTAT
The DNA here is from genome assembly GCA_036781965.1 of Bacteroidales bacterium. Lineage (GTDB taxonomy): Bacteria > Bacteroidota > Bacteroidia > Bacteroidales > Azobacteroidaceae > Azobacteroides. The sequence continues at coordinate 620 of DAIPZW010000108.1, read as the reverse complement.
GGAAGTACAAGAAAGACTTATCCATGCGATCGTTGCAGCTCCGAATAATGTAATAAATATGTCTCCACAAGTACCGACAGCGGTTCAAACGTCCATTAACTTAGCAATGGTAGAAACTACTGACAGCATGGCTGAAATTAAAATGCTTGCTCGTAGTAGTTCCGAAACTAAAAAGAAAGCGCTTTGCAGCAGCGAAGAAAGTCTTTTCAAATTAGCGAAAGCTGACTTTGCAGAAACAAGCAATGAATATCCGGGTTGGGATCCTGCTCCGGACACTAAGATTGTTCCTATCATGAAGAAGCTTTATAAAGAACAAGAAGGAGAAGAATTGAATGTAGAAATCATTCATGCAGGTTTAGAATGTGGAATTATTATGTCTAAAGTTCCTGATTTGAAGTTAGATGCAGTTGCTTTTGGACCTACTATCAAGTTCCCTCACTCTCCGGACGAAAAAGTAAACATTCCTTCAGTAGAACGTTTCTGGAACTATTTATTAGCGATCTTGAAAAACGCTCCTGAGAATTAATTTTATAAATCATTGGAATAAGTCTCCTGTCGTTTTAAACTTAGCGACAGGAGATTTGCTCTAATAAACATGAATCATTTAATAATTATAAATA
>DAIPZW010000107.1:0-6211 GCA_036781965.1 Bacteroidales bacterium | reverse complement strand
ATATATATCCTTTAATAGAAGCGTCTTCATTATAATAATTGGAATAGTTATTCAATCTCGGATTCCAAGTCTGATGCAATAATTTGGATTTGAATATTCTCTCCTCCTTTTCTTAATGTAACAGCCGAAGGCATTAAATAATAATAAGTTGCATAGTCAATGATTGAACTCGAATAGGTATAATATTCTACTTGAACAGGAATAACCAGCAATTCCAAGTCTTTATCCGGAGCCTTCTCCATTGCATTCTGAACTACATTAGCAATATTTACAAAGTCATAAGTATTAGTAGCCCAGTCAAACATGGTCGAATAAGTAGTCATATTATCTGCTACTTTAGGGGTTCCTTCAAAGAAACTTTTCACCGAATCAGGTTCTATTAATAATAGCTTAGCTCGTGAAGCACTATTGGCCGTAGCTCCTATTCCCGGAAAGTTCAATGCATATTCACTATCCGATCCCGCTTTTGCTTTCAAAGAAAGAGTAACGGTACTAAATTTCATGTTCTTTACATGTTCTTTTATTTCCGGAATAGGGATCGTTATTTTAGAACATATTCCACCCGGAGTTTTCAAATACATAAAGTCATTAGAAGGTTGCAACAAATGGGAATCATAACGATTTTCAAAAGTATTTATCTGAATTACTTCTTTGGTTGCCGTATAAGCTGCTGCTGCCGGCTTCTCTACAATAATCGGATTATCTAATGTGTCCAACTCTGTAGTATAACGAGTATAATAAACATAGATCCCCGTCAGCTCTGCACATAAAATGCTTCCTGTCCCAAAAGAGGATTCTTGATAAGTTCCCGGAAAGAAATCTAAGAAGTCATTTAGATTATTATAATCAATGTCTCCGGTTTCTTTATATTTCTCATATAATCTGGCTCCTATCGTATTATCCAAAGGAATTACTACCTTTTTCATGTATCCATTTGCATTATTATCATCATTTATCGAATCAGATACTGAAAGGTCACGAGCAGTATAAGCTTGCTTTGCCCAAGGATTTTGCATATCACAATAATCAGATGGGTTAATAGCATTTATATAATAATCTTCTTCCAATTCTCGATTAATAGGATATACGGTTACCTCCATAGGAGTAATCGAGTCGCCTAAATAAGTATAGTAATAAATATGCATCCGGACAGAATCAATTCCATCTCTGACTATACTGTCCAAATCAAATCCGATAGAAGGATAATACTGACACATATATCCGGCTTTTATATCTCCATAATCTTCATCGTAATAATTTCCTAAATATCCAAAAGAAGAGCGAGCAAAAAGAGAATCTAGTTTTACAGTCATTCCTTCCAATTTCATGATTGTATCATAAACTGCAATCTTATCTCCGTCAGGACCCATTCCCATTCCTATTGAATTCATATCATCGTCATTACAAGAAAAACAAAGGATACTCAATAGGATAGAAAATAATGCTATTTTTAATTTCATTCTGTTTTTTAGTCTAAAATTGAATCGTAAAGTTGATTGAAAGCTTCGATATAATTATCTTTGCTTTGATATTCTAAGAAAGGCAGGTTTTCTTTGCTCCGAACATATTCTTTCAATGCAGGATTAATACTTTCACTCCCTTCAATAACTGCATCTGAATAATCAATAGCCAAACGAGTTAGTGTATCAAAGTTAGCATTAGTTTTAACTCCCTTTAAATCATTTTGAGAAATACCGTTTATTTTTGCTTTAGTTGCAAATGAAGATCCGAAGTCATTTTTGAATTCATCATTATATATGGAGTAAACCACTTTTGAATTCTTAAAAAAAGGATCCGCCTTATAGTGTTTCTTTATATAAAGAGGAGCTAAAGCAGTCATACTACCATGACAGTGAATTAAATCGGGAGTCCACCGAAGTTTCTTTACTGTTTCCAACACTCCTTTGACATAAAAAATACTGCGTTCATCATTATCGTCGAATTCTCTTCCGTTTTCATCAACTAATAAATGTTTTCTATGAAAGAAATCGTCATTGTCTATAAAATAGATTTGCATTCTAGCTGATTGAATAGAAGCAACTTTTATAATTAGAGGATGATCTGTGTCATCAATAATTAAATTCATACCGGATAGGCGTATTACTTCGTGAAGTTGATTTCTTCGTTCGTTAATGACACCGAATTTTGGCATGAAAGTTCGGATTTCCTTTCCTCGTTCGTGAATCCCTTGAGGAAGCTGCCGGGCTATGATAGACAATTCACTCTCATCTACATAAGGAGTGATTTCTGTGGTAATAAATAAAACTTTCTTAGGCGTCATGCTCTAATAATTATCAATGATTTTGTAATTCAGTCTGCAAAGATAATAAAAAAAAAAGGATTAAATTCAAAGCATTCTACATAAATACTCTCAATTAGTTTTAAGATTTGTATTTATTTACGTAGTTTTGCAGCGATTTTTACCAATAAATATGAAAGTCTTACATACCGTTCTTGATTTACGAACTGCTCTACAAGAAACAAAAGAAGAGAATAAATCTATCGGATTTGTTCCTACGATGGGAGCTCTGCATGCCGGACATATTGCCTTAGCAACTCGTTCCGTTAGGGAAAATGATGTATCTGTGGTAAGTATATTTGTAAATCCTACTCAGTTTAATGACAAAAACGATTTAAAAAACTATCCTCGCACCTTAGAAGCCGATTTAAGTTTACTTCTAGATGCGGGAGTTGATTTTGTTTTTGTTCCTTCTGTCGAAGATATTTACCCTGAACCGGATTCTCGGGAATTTGATTTTGACTCTTTAGCCACTGTTATGGAAGGTAAGTTTCGTCCGGGACATTTTAATGGAGTAGCACAAGTAGTAAGCCGTTTATTTGAGATAGTTCAACCAACTTATGCTTATTTCGGAGAAAAAGATTTTCAGCAATTAGCGATTATTCGGGAAATGACTCGTCAATTAGGATTTAATATTGAGATTGTTCCCTGCCCTATTGTTAGAGAAGAGGACGGATTAGCTATGAGTAGCCGCAACAGAAGACTGAATGAAGATTTACGTCTTGCTGCTCCTCAAATATTCCAAGCCTTGTTTGAAAGTAAAAACAATTTCAAAACAACTGATGTTGAAGAAACTAAATCACAAGTAATTGATAAAATTAATGCTATCCCTGATTTTGAAGTTGAATACTTTGATATTGTCGATGGAAATACCCTGCAAACCATTAACAATTGGGATGAAACAAATTATGCGGTAGGATGCATTGCTGTCTTTACCGGAGACATCCGATTGATTGATAATATTATTTATAAAAAATAATAAAGCTGAAAAAAGCACGTACTAAAAAATATTTTATATTAACTTTGCAGCCCAAATAAATAATTTTGTAAAAAAACAGAATAATTATGTTGATTCAAGTCGTTAAATCCAAACTGCATCGTGTTACCGTTACGGAAGCAAACTTGAATTATATTGGAAGCATTACCATTGATGAAGCATTGATGGAGGCAGCTAATCTAATAGAAGGCGAAAAAGTACAAATTGTTAATAACAATAATGGAGAACGTATTGAAACCTATGTAATAAAAGGAATACGCAACTCCGGAAGTATCTGTTTGAATGGAGCGGCTGCTCGAAGAGTTCAACCGGGAGATGTTGTTATTATTATATCTTATGCTTTGATGGACTTCGAGGAAGCAAAACAATTCAAACCTCATGTTGTTTTCCCTGAAACAACTACCAATAAATTAATTTGAGATGCTCAACTTCCAACCTATTAAGATTGAAGACAAAGATTTGATTCAACCTTACTTTGATGAAAGCACTTTTCGCAATTGCGATTTTTCTTTTTCTAATATTTTCGGCTGGAGTCATTTCTACGATACTACTTTCGCCATAGAAGATAATTGTCTCTATTTCCGATTTATAGCTTCAAACGAAAGTCATTCCGGCTATTTGTTTCCTTTAGGGGGAGATACAAAGAAAATGATTGAACGGATTATGCAAGATGCAGAAGAAAGAGGCGATATTTTTCATATTTATTCCGTTACACTTGAAATGTATCGTTTAATAGAAGAAGCTTACCCTGATTTATTTGAGCATCATATACATAGAGATTCTTTTGATTACATTTATAACTCAAAAGATTTAATTACTCTTGTCGGAAAGAGTTTCCAACCTAAGCGCAATCACATCAATAAGTTCAAAAAAACTTACAATTGGGAGTATTTACCAATCACTCGCGATATTATTCCTGATTGTATGAAGTTATATAAACGGTGGTGTAAGGAAAACGGCGGCTGTCAAACCGAAAAATCCTTGATTGAAGAAGGCATCGCTACTGAAAAAGTATTTGAAAACTTCGATAAGTTAGGTTTAAAGGGAGGTGCATTACGGATTGACGGAGAGATATTGGCTTATTCTTACGGACAACCGCTTACAAAAGATACTTTTGGCGTTCATGCGGAGAAATCCTTGTATGAAATCAATGGCGGATTTGCTATGATGAACCAACAATTTGCTGAACATAACTGCGCAGACTATCTTTATATCAATCGGGAGGAAGATTTAGGCTATGAATCGCTTCGAAAAGCCAAACTATCTTATCAGCCTGCTATTTTATTAGAAAAAGGAACCGTCAAAAAGAAACTATTCGGATGATTTCTTTCGGAAAACAAGAATATGTTTCCTCTTTAATGGAAATGTGGCGTTTGAGTTTTCCAAACGATCCTGAAAAATTTGTCCAATTCTATTTTTCTGATATATATACCAATGAAAATACTTTGGTTTATCTAAAAAACAATAAACCGGCAGCATCTTTACAAATACTTCCCTATTCCATACAAATAGACAAACAGATTTATCAAACAGGATATATTTCAGGAGCCATGACTCATCCGGATTATCGAGGAGAAGGCTTGATGTCTCAATTATTAAATCAGGCGTTTGAAGTTATGAAAGAGAGAAAGCACACATTCTCTTTCCTTATTCCGCAAGAAGAGTGGTTGCAATCTTATTATGCTCGTTTCGGTTATCAGAAATCCTTTCTTACAAAAGAATCTATTTCTTTAACACCCCAGCATCATTACGAGGAAACACGACAAAATAATCTAAATATATATACTTCTTTCGATCATCTCGACCTTGATGCCTTTTATGTTACTTATATTTCCTTTTTGAAGGAAAAATCTCATGTCGTATTAAAAACAAAAGAGCAAGTCCAATGGATATTGGAAGATTTATTTCTAGGCGATGGGGTTCTCTTTACAAACAATGATGGTTTGGCTTTTACTATTCTTCAAGATCAACAAGTTATCGTCAAAGAAATTTTCTACGACAACAAAGAAACTCAAGCCGCAATATTAGATACTATCGCAAAGACCTATCCCGAAAAAGAAATTATCCTTCTTAATGCCGGAAACAACCGTTCTTATTACGCCGGCATGGTAAAATCTTTCAACAATATCGCTTTACCTGATGATACTTATATGAGTTTGATGATGGATTGAGGGGGATTTAAAATAACAAAGTAAGACGATTATTTTTATCTCGGTTTTTCGTAAAATTATCAATTTCCTCTTTCAAGGTTTTTAGGTGTTGCTTTGCCATAAACTCACGAATAGGAAGATTAGATTCCTTTTCTCTGCTTTCTTCCAAGGCTTTTATATACATTCCTTTGTCTTCTTTGTGAATCTTAGTTGGCACAATTCCATAATAAAACTGGATATAGTTCATTAACAACCTACTTGCCCGACCATTACCGTCTAACCAAGGATGAATAGTAAGCAAATTAAAATGAGCATCAAAAGAAAGATTGTATTTGTCTTTCAAAGAATCGGTCACACCTAGTCTTTTGCTTATTTCCTCGCATAGTCGATTTACATTTTCAGGAACTTTCTTATAATCCATATATGATTTCCCACCCACTCCGGCAGTTACTCCACACAAACGGTAATCTCCTCTAGAAGAATCAAATGTCCCCGCAAGCATACTATTGACACTTCCAGTATTTTTCATTATCAATGAATTTATATCTTTCAGAAAATCGGGAGTAATCGGAGTTTTCGTAATAGCTTCCTGAGCTGCATAATCATAAGCAGACTTTAAGTCGAGGTTCATCAAGTATTCTACAATATTTCCCTTTTTAGTAATCCCCTCTTCAAATAACAATTGGGCATCTCTTTCGGAAAGCGTAGAACCTTCTATGGCAGTCGAATGAGCAACAATGGAATAGATATAAAATTTATTATAAT
>DAIPZW010000106.1:0-6251 GCA_036781965.1 Bacteroidales bacterium | reverse complement strand
CCCGATCCTCAGAGGATGCTGAGATGTTTGTTTAATCATGTAATATGAATCGTGGACGCATATAACAACAAAGGGCTGTCTCATCTGAGACAGCCCTTTGTATTTTGCTTGTAATATTTTTTATTACTTCGTATGTTTGATAGCAGCCTGAGCAGCAGCTACACGTGCGATAGGCACACGGAAAGGAGAGCAACTTACATAGTTCAATCCTACTTCATCGCAGAATTCTACGGAAGAAGGTTCTCCACCATGTTCTCCACAAATACCGCATTTCAAATCAGGACGTACGGAACGACCTTTTTGAGTAGCCATACGTACTAATTGACCTACACCATCACGATCTAATACTTGGAATGGGTCTACTTTCAATATCTTTTTATCTAAGTAAATAGGTAAGAAAGTTCCAATGTCATCGCGAGAATATCCGAATGTCATTTGAGTTAAGTCATTTGTTCCGAAAGAGAAGAACTCTGCATGCTTAGCAATCTCATCTGCTGTAAGAGCTGCACGAGGAATCTCGATCATTGTTCCTACAGTGAAATCGATGCTATCTCCCATTTCTTCGAAAAGAGTTTTAGCTGTAGCACGGATTATTTTTTCTTGCTCTACAAATTCAGCTACAATACCTGTAAGCGGAACCATGATTTCAGGAATAGCTTTGATTCCTTTTTTCTTCAAGTTCAATGCTGCTCCTAAGATAGCTCTTGTTTGCATTTCGGTAATTTCCGGATAAGTATTACCTAAACGAGCTCCACGATGTCCTAACATAGGATTGAATTCATGCAAAGAATCTACACGTTCTTTAATCACTTTTACGTCTAATCCCATTGCATCGGCCATTTCCTGCTGACCTTTTGCATCGTGAGGTACGAATTCATGCAAAGGTGGATCCAGTAAACGAACAGTAACCGGAAGATCATGCATTGCTTCGAATATTCCTTCAAAGTCTTCTTGTTGATAAGGAAGAATAACAGCTAAAGCTTTACGACGCTCTTCTTCGTTTTCAGCTAAAATCATTTTACGCATAGCAACAATCTTTTCTCCTCCGAAGAACATGTGTTCTGTACGACAAAGACCAATGCCTTGTGCGCCGAAGTTACGAGCAACTGAAGCATCTTCAGGAGTATCCGCATTGGTGCGTACAGCCATGCGAGTATACTTGTTAGAAAGATCCATTACCTTTTGGAAATCGTCATCTAATTCCGCAGCTTGTGTAGGAACTTGACCATCATAAATATCTCCTGTAGAACCATTCAAAGAAATATAATCACCTTCTTTATATACTTTACCATCAACAGTCATTGTTTTGGCAGCATAATCAATTTTTAATGCACCCGCTCCGGATACACAACATTTACCCATTCCACGAGCTACGACAGCAGCATGAGAAGTCATACCGCCGCGGGCAGTAAGAATACCTTCGGCAACAGCCATACCGGCTAAATCTTCCGGAGAAGTTTCAATACGAACCATGATTATTTTTTCTCCTCTTTCAGCCCATTCTGCAGCAGCATCAGCGTTAAATACGACCTTCCCTGTAGCAGCTCCCGGAGAAGCAGCCAAACCTTTAGCGATTACATTTGCTGATTTAAGAGCTTCTTTATCAAAGATAGGGTGAAGAAGTTCATCTAATTTATTTGGATCGATACGTTGAAGTGCAGTCTTTTCGTCAATCATTCCTTGACGGAACATATCCATGGCAATTTTAACCATAGCTGCACCTGTACGTTTTCCACTGCGAGTTTGAAGCATCCATAGTTTACCTTCTTGTACGGTAAACTCCATGTCTTGCATATCTTTGTAGTGATTTTCTAATTCAGTTTGGTATTTATCCAATTCTTTATAGATTTCTGGCATCGCTTCTTCCATAGAAGGATATTTTGCCTTACGTTCATTTTCTGATACGCCTGCTAATACTGCCCAACGTTGAGAACCTATTTTAGTGATTTGTTGTGGAGTACGAATACCTGCAACAACGTCTTCACCTTGAGCATTAATCAAATACTCTCCGATGAATTGATCTTCTCCTGTAGCAGCATCACGAGAGAAACAAACTCCTGTAGCAGAAGTTTCTCCCATATTACCGAATACCATAGCTTGTACGTTTACGGCAGTTCCCCATTCAGCAGGAATACCTTCCATTTTACGATACAAGATAGCACGATCATTCATCCAAGAATCAAATACAGAGCAGATAGCTCCCCAAAGTTGATCATAAGAAGACTCCGGGAAATCTTTTCCTGTTTGAGTCTTTACTGCAGCTTTGAATTTGCTTACTAATTCTTTCAAATCATCAACGCTAAGATCGGTATCAAGTTCAACACCTTTTTCTTCTTTTACTTCATCGATGATTTTTTCGAAAGGATCTATATCATTTTTGTCTGCAGGTTTCATTCCTAATACAACGTCTCCGTACATTTGTACGAAACGGCGATAAGAATCCCACGCAAAACGAGCATTGCCTGTCTTGCGAGTTAAACCTTCTACTACAGCATCATTAAGTCCTAAGTTAAGAATTGTGTCCATCATACCGGGCATGGAAGCGCGAGCTCCTGAACGAACCGACATTAATAATGGATTTTCAATATCTCCGAATTTGGAGTTCATTAGTTTTTCCACTTCGGCAATAGCTTTTTCTACTTCCGGCTTCAATAGTTCGACTACTTTGTCTTTCCCAAGATCATAGTATTCGGTACATACATCAGTGGTAATAGTAAATCCAGGAGGAACCGGAATCCCAATCAGGTTCATTTCAGCTAGGTTAGCACCCTTGCCTCCCAAGAGATTTTTCATGTCAGCCTTACCTTCCGCCTGACCGTTGCCAAAGGTATAAACTCTCTTTGTGTTACTCATAAAAATAAATTAAACTAGTGATGATTAATATTATATATTGTTTTATTTTACTTCATATTGTGAAAAACGTTTTGAACGTCCTCGTCTTCTTCAAATTTTTCAAGTAGCTTTTCAAGTTGTGCACGCTGCTCTTCAGTTACTTCTTTATAATCATTCGGAATACGTTCAAACTCTGCACTGTGAATTTCATAGCCGCTTTCTTCTAAATACTTTTGAATAGCAGAATAAGATTGAAATTCACCATATATGTCTATGGTATTGTCTTCTTCGTCAAATTCTATTTCATCAACTCCAAAGTCAATCAATTCCAACTCTAATTCTTCTAAATCAACTCCCTCTTTTGGGGAAATTTTGAATATAGATTTATGGTCGAATAAGAATTGCAAACTACCCGCCGTACCTAAAGAACCACCGAATTTATTGAAGTAACTGCGAACATTGGCTACTGTTCTCGTATTATTATCCGTTGCTGTTTCTACAAAAATAGCAATCCCGAAAGGACCATAGCCTTCGTAGTTTACTTCCTTATAATCCGTATAATCTTTTGAGGTTGCCTTTTTGATAGCTCTTTCTACATTATCCTTGGGCATATTTTCCTTTTTTGCTTGTTGCATTAAAACACGCAAACGAGGATTAGTATCCGGATCAGGTCCACCTTCTTTGGCAGCAATCGTAATCTGCTTGCCTAACTTAGTAAACACTCGGGCCATATTGCCCCATCTTTTCAGTTTAGTGGCTTTTCTATATTCAAATGCTCTTCCCATATTTCAGTTATCAGTAAACGGTTATCAACTCTCAACTATCTAAGTTGTGCTTGTAATTTATCTTTTAAATTAGTTAGTATTTTATTCATTACTTGATCGATGTGTTTGTCGGTCAAGGTCTTTTCTTCATCTTGAATAATGAAACTTATGGCGTAAGATTTCTTTCCTTCGGGTAAGTTCTGACCTTCATAAACATCGAAAAGACTTACATTTTTCAATAGTTTCTTTTCTGTTGAATAGGCTGTCTTTTCTATTTCGGCAAAGCTAACGCTCTGATCCACCAATAAAGCCAAGTCTCGGCGAACCGATGGGAACTTGGATAAATCATGCGCTTTGACTTTTGCTTTGCTGCTTTCTTTGGGCAGAGCATCCCAGCTTAATTCTGCAAAATAAACTTCTGCCGAAATATCGAAGGTGTTTTTAAGGATGTTCTTTTGAACAATCCCCATATCTCCGAGCTTCTTGCCCGAAATAGTTTCTATCAATAGCCCCGAAGAATAAATATCATTGGAGAAAGGTTTGTAAACCACATTCTTATTTACTCCTAAACGCGACAAGATATTTTCTACGTAGGCTTTTAATTCATAAACTGAAGATTCTCTGTCGGGAACCATCCACGAATTAGTAATCGAATTTCCGGTAAGCCATAAAGCTAATTTGAATTCTTCATGTATGCCGGAAATATAATCCCTTGACTCTTTGCGTTCCTCTGTTTGTCGGTAGGTATTACCAAATTCATAGAACTTCAAATTCGGTAGTTTCCGATTTCTATTATAAGCAATGGATTCTAATCCGCCGAAAAGCAAAGTTTGGCGCATTACACCCAAATCCATACTAAGAGGATTGCGCAATAAAACACAATCTTGCTTAGGATAGGTTGTCAAATTTTCATAATAATTGCCCGATGTCAGCGAATTATTTAGAATTTCATTGAAGCCCGCTCCGGTTAATTGTTCCGAAATCAGGTTTTGTTGACGATACCTCTTGTCGGTTGGCGTTTCATAAGAAAGCGTTGATTTTAGTTCTTCTCCTATTTCAATGTTATTATAGCCATAAATGCGAAGCAAGTCCTCTATAATATCCACGTCGCGGGTTACATCCACCCGATAAGTAGGAATGCTTACTGTCCAAACGTTATTTTCTTTCTTTTCAACCTTTATTTCAAGGCTTTCGAAAATACTTTCTACCATAGTTTCGGATATATTTTTACCGATTAAGCTATTTATTTTGTCGAAAGTTATTTCTACCGATTTGTTTTCTATAGGATTAGGATAAATATCCTGAACTTTGCCTGTAATTGTTCCTCCTGCTAATTCTTTTATTAGCAATGCCGCACGTTTTAATACATAAAGTGTATTATTAGGATCGGCTCCTCGCTCAAAACGGAAAGAGGAATCCGTATTTAATCCATGCCGGCGGGCAGTTTTCCGTACCCAAGTAGGGTTGAAATAAGCAGATTCAAGAAATATATCAGTCGTGTTTTCAGTGACTCCGGAATCTAATCCGCCAAATACTCCGGCGATACACATACCTACTTCTGCGTTGCAAATCATCAGGTCGCGTTCGTTTAGTTTCCGATCCACTTCATCCAAAGTAACGAAGGAAGTTCCTTCGAGCATAGTTTTTACGATCACTTTTCCGCCTTTTATCTGCTTCATATCAAATGCATGAAGCGGTTGTCCGGTTTCATGCAATATATAATTGGTAATGTCCACGATATTATTAATTGGACGTACGCCTATAACCGATAAACGATTCTTTAGCCAGTCGGGACTTTCTCCTACTTTTACTCCTTTTATTATAGCTGCCGAATATCTTGGACAAGCTTCCGTGTTTTCCACCACCACTTTAACGGCAGGTTCGGAATTGTCCGTCGAGAAATCATCCACGGAAGGTTTATGTAAAGAGTAGGGGAGGTTATTTTGTTTTAAATAAGCTGCCAAATCCCGAGCTACTCCATAATGCGAAGCAGCATCCACTCGATTGGGAGTAATATCTACTTCCAACACATAGTCGCTTTCGATTTTATAATAATCTTTAGCAGGAGTACCCACCGGAGCATCGCTTGGAAGCACGATAATACCGTCATGGCTGTTGCCGATGCCTATTTCATCTTCCGCGCAAATCATTCCATTGGACTCTGCGCCTCTTATTTTTGACTTTTTAATCTTAAAAGATTCATCTCCTCTATAAAGTATGGTGCCAATTGTTGCGAGTACTACTTTTTGTCCTGTGGCAACATTCGGAGCTCCACAAACAATTTGTTGAGGATTCCCATCGCCTAAATCAACAGTCGTAATATGTAGATGATCCGAATCGGGATGTTTTTCACAAGTAAGCACATGTCCGATAACAAGTCCTTTCAATCCACCACGAACGGTTTCAACTTCTTCGATTGTTCCGGTTTCCAGTCCGATTGAAGTAAGGACATCACCTAATTCTTGAGGAGTGAGATCAAAGCGGACATATTCTTTCAACCAATTATATGATATATTCATCTTAAATTCTAATGGTTTTGTTTGGAAGCACAAAAGTAATAAAAAATCCTTACTTATCATAGCAATAAAGTTGAAAGTTTTTACGAAAATTGTGAAACAACATTTACCTTTAGGTAATAGAGAAGTGATGTTTTTT
>DAIPZW010000105.1:0-6252 GCA_036781965.1 Bacteroidales bacterium | reverse complement strand
CTATAAGTACCGTCCCAATATCCTTTTTCGGTATAATTAATTTCAGAAGGATTAGTTGGATGATTCAAATCTAATTCAAAAACCGGAACTTGTGCCGATGCTGCAAAACCGCTAATAATTGCGGCAATAATAATTAGTAATGTTTTTTTCATACGCTTTTATTTTTTTATAAATTTAATCGGTTTTGCATTTTCAGCTTTCAAAATATAAAATCCGGAGGCAAGTGAACAAGGAATGCGGTTCGTTCCTTCATGAATCGTAAATGTATCGACTTGTTTTCCTTGCATATTATAAACAGTAAGCTGTTGTTGTTTTTCGGAAGTAAGTATCCACCTATCTGTTACGGGATTTTGTAGTAAACTGAAAGATGAAGCAATTTCTATATCATTTATATGAGTCGCAGTAGGATGTAAATCTATCGCTCCGCTTATTTCGGTCGAACTTTCCCCTACTCTTCCACAATATTGATTAACGGCAGTATATACTTTAATAAAGTGAATTTCGTCTAGGGATGCCGGATTTCCATTTCCATCAATCGCCCATTCAATATTAAATAGTCCTGCGTCTTCAGCATTAGGAAGATTATCCACATAACCCCAATCGTAGGTGTTAAATTTATAAATATCGCCGTCTAAGTAGTAATTATCCGCCAATTTAGTACCTGCAAAGGTCAATGTTTCGTTTTCCAACCACTCCGCCCAGTAGCACTGTGTATGAAAAACGTTTTTAGGCACATATCCTTCCCCTCCTTGATTGTCTGTCCAGCGAATATAATACATATCCGATATGGTAGAATCATTAGGATCGGGAGTCGGCGAATTTCCACTAGGTTTATAATAAGTGATTTGATAATTCTTTATCGTTTCGCCTTTGTAATATTCGCTTCCTGCCAATTCATACCACTCATCATCGGGAATACCATTTTGATTAGCGTCAAAAGAAACCATCACAATACCCGGCTCACTGCTTCCGCTATGGGCATTGCCCAAAATACGGAAATCATTTTCGCCTTTTACATTCAAGATCGGATGATCAAAGCCAAAAATAATATATCCTCCATAAGCACCCAAAGAAACATCAAAGGATTCTGTTCCACTAATATAGTTTTCGACATAAGTAATCATATCTTCTTTCGTATCTCCCGTTTTATACTGAGGGAGAACGTTTACAAATTGTCCGGGAGCAGGTTGAAAATCATACACCTTATATATATAAGGAGATTGAGCATTCAAGATTGCCGGAACTAATAACATTCCTACAAGCAAGAGCAAAGTAAATTTCTGTTTCATATTTATATTCTTTTTATTAATCATCTAGTTCGCCCAAGAAAGTAAAATGCGCCGGAATAACACCTGTCTGCATTTCCCACTTCTTATTTCCGTCTTTATCAAAACAATAAACCGTTCCGGTATATACATTATTCCCCGAATCAGACACGTAAATATCTTTAGTAATCGGATTAACGGTCAGTCCATAAGGATTGATAATTCTTCTTTCCGTTCCATCTTTAATAAAGTTCTCGGAAACAAGTCGCCTATGTTTGACATGAACAATGCCATAAGTGATTTCATTTTGCATAGTCGAGTAATTAAACTCCGTACTGCATATATATAAGGAATCTCCGTCTAAATGAAAATTAGAAACAGCAATATCCAAAGAATCTATCACAATATCTTGTTGAGTGTCTATACAATAGAGTTTAGAAGACGTACCGTAATAATCGCCACGACTAGAAACCCAAAGTTGGGCATAGCGATCTTTTCGCAGATGATGTAGGTTGATAGCAACGGGGATTTCTTTTTCCACCGTAAACGTATTTAAGTCAATCACAGAAACCGTCTTTTCGTAATTTGGAGAAAGGTATCCGCCGGAATTAGCTACATATAGTTTTTGTCCTATGATTTCTAATTCATCGGGTTGGTATCCTACTTCGCATCGGTCTATTATTTCTAAAGAGGCAGTATCTATCTTAGCCACAAATCCCAATTGACTGTTATTATTTCCCGACTGAACCGGTCCGGCGTAGGAAGTAACATAAGCATATTTACCATGAAAACGAATGTATCGACAGTTAGGAATAGAAACACTCTCAATATGTTTGGCTGTATGCTTATCCATTATTTCGATCAAGTTGGAGCAATTAATCACTGCATAGAGTCTATCTCCGTATATCTTCAAATCATTGCCAACATCTCCCAAACCTCTTGCGATTTCGGGGTTAGCCGAAGGATAAATATTGCGAGTATAAACGCCTGTTTCATAATCATAATAATCCAAGCTTGATTTGTTTGTTCCCATTTGCCCTTCATTCAATAAATAGAAACCTTGAATGGAAGTATATTCGGGAAGTCCTACTTCAATCGGGTCGGGTTTATCTATAAATTCATCTTCCCGACAAGAAGAAAACAGCGCTAAGCATATCAATACTATATATATCCAATATTTTTTCATATTGTTATCTTAAAAGCAAATCGATAATTACGTCCGGGCATAGGATAATTAAGTATCACATCATATTGTTGATCGAAAAGGTTATTCACTTCCGCCGTAATATTCAGTTTCGTCTTTCTAAACTTAAAATCTTTTCCTAAAGACAAATCACTTGTGTACCAAGGTTGTTCGTAATTTTCTTTGATATTCTCGGAATTATGATAACGCTCCCCGACATAGATAAAACTATAATTCATGTTCCAATCTTTATATTGGAAATTAAAAACAAAGGAACCACTATGCCAAGGAATATAAGCAATTTGTCCGCCCCACACTTGGAATTTCTCTCCGTTTTTATCTCTTGAATAATCCTGCGCCTTCTGATAAGTATAACTGATCTTAGCTTGAAGAAACAAATTCTTGGTCGGGCTACAAGAAACTTGCGCTTGAGCATCGATTCCTTTTATCTTGGCTTTACCTAAGTTCATAGTTGTCCAACGATATTGTCCTCCTCCCGAGGGATAACATACGATCTTGTCTGTTATTTCATTATAATATCCATCAATACGCAGTCGAAAATAAGGAAATAAACGATTGATTTTCTTTTGATATTCTACACCTATATTATATTGGGTACTATTTTCCGGATTCAAGTCTATCGCGACCACTTCTCCATAGTATAAATCATTAAAAGTCGGCAGGCGGAACATTTTCTTATAAAATGCTTGCACCGAAAACGGACTACTTTTGGAAGGCTGATAAGTAAGATAAACAGCTGGAGTATATTTATCCGCCCTGCCAAAGGCTTTTTTCGCTGTCTTCGTTTTATCATTGGCAAAGGTGGCTAATACATTTCCCATTATCTTAAAATATTTCCATTCATAAGAGGAAGCCAAAGCAACGAGAAAGGTATGCCTTTCAGGATAAGCGAAGTTTGCTAAATTGGCACTCAAAGTATTGTATTGATAATCTAGAGATAAAGAAGTTTCCCACGCAGGATTAATTACATATTTATTAGCCCAAGAAAAATAGAACTCGTCCTGTTTATATGTATTATCAATATATATGCCCGAATCGGTATTATCATTTAAATAGTGCAGATAATCATGTGCATATTTTACGTTAAACATAATATCATAAGCATCGGTTATTGCATTTTGAATAGAACCTTGAACAAAAAAGTTTTCATCCCATTGCCGCTGAGTATCTGTTTGAATAATCCCCTTGACTACTGCAGAAGGAATTCCTTTCTCCGAATTGTAATAATAGGACTTGACATTCCAAAGTCCTTTCTTCAAATATCCATTGAGTCCTCCTTCGAAACGAAAAGAGCTAACATCGCCGTTCTTCCGTGTATCTTTCGTATTCCAAGCAACATTTCCGTCCTCATACAGTTTGCGATCGCGAAATGTATATTTACCGTTGGCATAAGAATATTCACTATTCACGGACAAACTAATATCATTGGTAATTTTCTGCTCCCATAAAAAAGAAGGATTGATCAAACCGAAAGAACCAGTCCTTACAATTCCACGTAAGTTGTAGGTTTTATTTTTTTCAAAGCAAGGACGGCGAGTTTTAAGATAGACCGAACCGGAGAAGCCAAAGTCTTTTGCAGGTTGAAACAAGGCACTTTTCTGTCCGTTATGCAAAGAGATTTCTTCCATATTATCTAATGAGAATCTTCCTAAGTCCACTTGACCATTTTGCGGACTACTCAATTGAATGCCGTCATAAAAGACTCCGATATGATTCGTCCCCAAACTTCTAACATCCACTGTTTTCAGTCCGCCTATTCCTCCGTAGTCTTTCACCTGCACGCCCGAAAAATATCTGATAGCATCACTTACCGACAAGGCAGATAATTGCTCCAATTCCTCGCCTTTTAATCGTTGCGCCGGAATCAATTCCTGATAAGGACTTGCAGTTATCACAATTTCTTGCAATTGTACGCTATCCACCATAAAAGGTTCGTTCTCAGATACTATATCTGAGAAGTTAGCATACAGATTTGCAACAGAGCAAACAACAGAAAACAGAAATAAAAATAAGATTTTCATCAATTATTGATTTTACGCCCTTATCCCTCGAAGGTCGTTAAATAAAATCTATTCCGGCAGGTCTTCTGACTTGTTCTTTGTTCGAACGCCTTCCCGACATTTTCATCCAGTGGCAAAAGTTTTGTTCGAAACATATTTACAATTATCCATTATCCAAGTCATCATCTCTCTGACAATTGATAACTATTTACTGATAACTGCAAAGAACTTACAGCAGCGGGACTGTTCAGGACTTTCACCTGATTCCCTTTTAATCCTAAGCATCGAATGATGCAACGGAACCGAAAGATGGGACAAAGGTAAATAAAAATGGAGAAAGCAGAAAGGAGAAGGGAGAAAAAAATCCCTCTCTTGCGGAGAGGGATTATAGGGAGAGGTATAATTTATTTTACTTACCCTTTGGTTTAATATCCAATTTAACCGGTTCAATCATGTTTTTTGGAGCAAGGATAGTATCCAAATCTTCTTTAGATAAAATATCATGTTCAAGAACCAGATCATACACTCCTTTTCCGGTTTGCATAGCTTCTTTGGCTATCTTGGTTGAGTTTTTATAACCAATAATCGGGTTTAATGCAGTAACTATACCGATGGAGTTTCTTACTTGTTTCTCACAATTCTCAACATCTGCTTTAATTCCATCGATACAAAGTGTTCTTAGTGTATTCAATCCGTTAGTCATTAAGTTGATTGATTCAAACAAACAGTAAACCATAACAGGTTCCATTACATTTAGTTCTAATTGTGCATTCTCAGAACCTAACATAATGGTTGTATCGTTACCAATTACCTTATAACAAACTTGATTCATTACTTCAGGAATCACAGGATTTACTTTTCCCGGCATAATAGAACTTCCCGGTTGCATTTCGGGCAAGAATACTTCATGAATACCACATCTTGGCCCTGAACCCATTAGACGAAGATCATTACATATCTTAATCATCTTCAGTGCAATAGCGCGAATCTCAGAAGAATAAGCAACAACAATGGCAGTGTCTGAGGTAGCTGCAACTAAATCTTCAGCCAAGCTAATATCCCAGCCTGTTATATCGCGTAAAGCTTCAATACATAGTTTACTATATCCCGGTTGAGAACAAATTCCCGTACCGATTGCCGTAGCTCCCATGTTTACACATAGAAGATCGTGCTGAATTGTTTCTAATTTCGTTCTTTCAACTTTCAATAAGTTGGCAAAAGCTCTGAATGTTTGACCTAAAGTCATTGGAACTGCATCTTGTAATTGCGTACGTCCCATTTTAATAACATTATCTAAACTCTTAGCTTGTTTTTCTAAAGAAGCAACTAGCTGATCTAATGCCTCATTTAGTCTTTCGCTTTCAAGATATAATCCGAAATGAAAGGCAGTCGGATAAGCATCATTAGTAGATTGAGAAGCATTGACATGATCATTTGGCGAACAAAACTCATATTGTCCTGGTTCTTTACCCATAATCTGTAAAGCTCGGTTAGCTATTACTTCATTTGCATTCATATTCACAGTAGTTCCTGCTCCTCCTTGAATCATATCGGAAATCAAGAATTCATGATGCTTTCCTTCATATAATTCATCGCAAGCTTGGCAGATTGCTTTGAATTGTTCGTCATTCAATAATCCTTGTTTATGATTTGCAATGGCTGCTCCTTTTTTAGTTAATGCCATTCCTTTAATAAAGTTAGGATATTGATCCATAGTTACTCCTGAGATTTTGAAATTCTCAAATCCACGCAAAGATTGAACTCCATAAAGAGCTTCTGCAGG
>DAIPZW010000104.1:0-6262 GCA_036781965.1 Bacteroidales bacterium | reverse complement strand
TGCTTTCTTCTTTTTGCTTTCTTCTTGTTCCCTCTTTTAATTTTCAATTAAAAGAACTATCTTTGCAGTCATTGAAAAAAATATATGAAGCCGGAAGAATTAGACGACATATTGGAGAATGAGCACCTAGAAGAGGTGCCGAAAGAGGGTTTGCATTCGGATTATCAAGTGCCGGATTCTACGGAAGGCGATACGCGTCAGGTGTTATCGGGCATGTATAAGGAATGGTTTCTAGACTATGCTTCTTATGTAATTACTGATCGTGCCGTTCCGCATATTAATGATGGATTGAAACCCGTACAACGCAGGGTCTTGCATACGATGAAACGCTTGGATGACGGGCGTTATAACAAAGTGGCAAACATTGTTGGAGACACGATGAAGTTTCATCCTCATGGTGATTCCTCGATTGGCGGGGCATTGGTAACGCTTGGTCAGAAAGACTTATTAATTGATTGTCAAGGAAACTGGGGGAATATATTGACAGGAGACGGTGCAGCCGCTGCTCGTTACATAGAGGCTCGCTTGTCAAAGTTTGCTTTGGATGTGGTGTTTAATCCCAAAACCACTTTATGGAAACTGTCTTATGACGGTAGAAATAAGGAACCTATCACGCTTCCCGTGAAATTTCCCTTGCTATTGGCGCAGGGAGTGGAAGGGATAGCCGTTGGTTTGCAGTCGAAAGTGCTTCCTCATAACTTCAATGAACTGATCGATGCTTCTATATCTTACTTGCGCGGAGAGGAATTTGCGCTCTATCCGGACTTCCAAACCGGTGGTTATGTCGATGTATCAAGATATAATGATGGAGAAAGAGGAGGTGCTGTCAAGATACGAGCCAAAATAAATAAAGTCGATAATAAAACACTTACGATTACCGAAATTCCATACAGCAGGACTACGACTTCATTGACGGAATCTATCTTAAAAGCCAATGAAAAAGGCAAAATCAAGATTCGGAAAGTAGAAGACATGACTGCGAAGGATGCGGAAATCGTGATACATTTAGCTCCGGGTGTTTCTTCGGACAAGACAATCGATGCATTGTATGCCTTCACGGATTGTGAAATAAGCATTTCTCCCAACTGTTGTGTGATTGATGAAGAGAACAAACCGCAGTTTTTGACTGTATCGGACGTATTGAAGCATGTTACAAACAATACACTTAAACTACTTAGAACCGAATTAGAGATCCAGCGGGGCGAGCTTTTAGAGTCGCTTCACTTTGCTTCTTTGGAGAAACTCTTCATCGAGAACCGTATTTATAAGGACAAAGAATTTGAGAATGCTAAGGATATGGATGCCGCTTTGCTTCATATCGACAAGAGATTAGAACCTTTTAAGGTTGATTTCGTAAGAGAGGTGACCAGAGACGACTTACTTCGTTTGATGGAAATAAAGATGGCTCGTATTCTGAAGTTCAATAAGGATAAAGCGGACAATTTAATAGCCTCCTATAAGTCGCAAATCGAAACGATTGACAAACACATCGAAAATATTGTCGATTATACTATCAATTGGTTCGAGACATTGAAGGAGAAATACGGCAAAGACCATCCGAGACAAACCGAAATCCGCAGCTTTGACACCATCGAAGCGGCTAAAGTAGTGGAGGTAAACGAGAAATTGTATGTCAATTATGAAGAAGGATTTATTGGTTACGGACTTAAGAAAGATGAATTTGTCTGCAACTGCTCGGATATTGATGACATTATTATATTCTTCAAGGATGGAAAATATAAGATTGTGAAGATAAGCGAGAAAATATATGTCGGAAAAAACATTCTTTATCTGAACGTCTTCAAGCGTAACGACAGCCGCACGATATATAATGTAGTCTATCGAGACGGAAAGTTAGGTCCGAATTATATTAAACGGTTTGCGGTGACCGGAGTTACGCGCGACCGCGAGTATGATGTGACTCAAGGAAAAGCAGGAAGCAAGGTATTATACTTCTCAGCCAATCCGAACGGCGAGGCGGAAACGATCAAAGTATTGCTTAAACCGAAACCCAGACAGAAACTTTTGGTCTTCGACAAGAACTTTAGTGAAGTGATTATCAAGGGAAGAGGTTCAAGAGGCAACGTATTGACAAAAGCAGATATTCACAAAATAAGCTTAAAGTCCAGAGGAGGATCCACGCTGGGCGGTCGTAAGGTTTGGTTCGACCACGATGTGATGCGAATAAACTATGACGAGCGCGGCGAATACTTGGGCGAGTTCTTTGCAGACGACTTAATCCTGGTCATCGAAAAGGGCGGCGATTTCTATACGACCAACTTCGATTCGAGCAATCACTATCAAGGAGAGATACTCCGCATAGAGAAATTCGATTCTCAAAAGGTTTGGTCTTCGGCATTGTACGACCAAGATCAGCAGGGCTTCCCTTATCTGAAACGGTTTAACTTGGATGCTGCTACAGCTAAGAAACAAAACTTCTTGGGCGACCATTCGGATTCTCAACTCATCCTATTGACTGATACGGTTTATCCGAGAATCGAAGTCACATTCGGTGGGAACGATAGCTTCCGCGAGGCATTGATTATTGATGTCGATGAGTTTATCGGTGTAAAAGGCTTCAAAGCGAAAGGAAAACGTATTACTACCTTTGATGTAGCCGAGATAAAAGAGATCGAACCCTTGAAATTTCCGGAACCTGAACCGGAAGACGAGCCCATTCAGCCGGATATTGAAATAGAAAATGAGGAAGACGACGATCGTCCAATGGGAGATATATTGGATGAAATAACCGGACAGCAACGTTTGTTCTGATGAAAGCGACTCGGTTGACGTATGTTTTAATCACGTTTATCCTGTTTTCGCCCCAAGTAAAAGCGCAAACCGGAGATGAACCAATAGCTCTCTCCTACCGTTCGATTGCTGCGGGCGTTGGATTTGCTTCTTCTTATGACACTTATCTCTCGCCGATTGATTATGAAGGCAGTGTATTTACCTTCACTTTCGAGGCAATCAATCCGATGAAAGTAATTAACAGCCGGGGATTAAGGCAACATTTGTTGGCAATTAACTTTGCATCGACTCAGAATCCTGCAGAGAATGCAAACGAATATGTTGTTTCGTTGGATTATACTTTTGGTATGTTCTACCGCTTCAAGCTACCTGTAAAAGACTTACAACTATTTGCCGGGGCGAATGTAAACGCTTTACTAGGCGGAATCATCAAGTCTTATGGAGGGAATAATCCGGCTACGCCGAAAGTAAACCTGAATCTAGGTCTTTCTGCTATGGCGGTTTATCCGCTGAAAGTAAAGAACACTCCCCTTATATTGCGTTATCAAGTCAATATGCCTGTTTTCGGTTTGATGTATGCCCATCAGTTTGGAGAATCTTATTACGAAATTGACTTGGGAGGGTATAAAAACTTATGTCATTTTGCTTCTTTTCATAATCAGTTTCTTATCAAGAACGATCTCTCAGCCGAGTTGGTGTTGAATCCTTATACCTTGAAAGTGGCTTATGAAAACAACTATTACGGCACGCGAATCCATGATTTAAAGACACGCATTAAATATAATACCTTATATATAGGTATGTCGTGGAATTTCCAATTGGTATCCCCCAATAAAATAAATAAAGAACGATATCGAACCATCTTTGATTCATGATGAAACAGACTAGTATATATTCTTTTTCTAACTACAAAAAGACTCTCTTTAACAAGGGGGTATGCTTGCTTATCTCTTGTTCCTTTCTCCTTGCTGCTTTCTCCCTTCTCTTTTCTTCTTGCGTTGAAGTAGAAGAATACAAAGACACGCCCAAAGGAAACTTTGAACTACTTTGGAAAGTTATGGATGAACATTATTGTTTCTTTGAGTATAAAGATGTAGATTGGGACGAAGTCTTTGTTTGCTATAAAGATCGGATTACAAATGACTTAAACAGGGATGCTTTGTTTAGTATCCTGTGTGAGATGCTTGCCGAACTGAAAGACGGACATGTTAATCTGTCTTCTTCCTTTGACGTTGGGCGCTATTGGAGCTGGTTTGAAGATTACCCGATGAACTATAATGAAGCGGTTGTCCGTACTTACTTGGGTACAGATTACCGGATTGCATCCGGGTTTAAGTATCGCATCCTGGAAGATAATATAGGATATATGCGCTATCCTGACTTCTCCGTAGGGATAGGAGAAGGAAACTTGGACTATATACTTCATTATCTGCGCGATTGTGACGGAATCATCATCGATGTAAGGGAGAATGGCGGAGGATTGCTTTCTAATTCCGAGATACTTGCCTCACGTTTTATTGAAGAAAAAACCTTGGTCAGTTACATTCAACATAAGACCGGCAAAGGACATAATGATTTTTCTAAACCCAAAGCGCAATATTTGAAACCAACTTCCTCGCGTGTGAATTATCTGAAACCGGTGGTAGTGATTACCAATCGCCGTTGCTATAGTACGACGAACGATTTTGTTAATTCCATGCGCTATTGTCCTTATGTAACCATCTTAGGAGACATCACCGGCGGAGGCAGCGGTTTGCCTTATACTTACGATTTACTAAACGGCTGGAGGGTACGTTTGTCTGCAAGTCCTATGTATGATGCAGAAATGAAGCAAATTGAGTTCGGAATAGAGCCGGATATTTATGTAGATCTAAAGAATGAAGATGTTGCTCTAGGCAAAGATACCTTAATCGAAGCAGCTCTGAATCTATTGAGGAAATAAGAGCGAACTATCCCCATAGCTAAGAAAACGGAAGTTATTCTCTATCGCGTATTCGTAAATAGTTTTCCAATCTTCACCTACAAGAGCTGAAATAAGCAACAATAAGGTACTTTTCGGCTGATGAAAGTTGGTAATAATCGCGTTTACTACATGAAATGAATACCCCGGAGCAATAATGATCCGTGTATGAGCAACCACACTTTCCAAATTTCTCTTTTTCATATAGTCTAACAAGGATTTCAATGCTTCGGCAGGGGTCAGTTTATTCGAGGTTTCAGCATAAGCTTGCCATTGCGTTACGACTAAATCCTCAGAAGTCAAGTCGGGGTTATTAAATATCAATTCTCCTAAGTAATAAATGCTTTCTAAGGTACGAACGGAGGTGGTTCCGACAGCGATTATCTTGCCTTCATTGCGAATTAAAGCCTCCACAGTCGATTGTTTCACCGAAAAGCACTCCGTATGCATCTCGTGCTCGCCCAAAGTATCCGATTTAACAGGCTTAAAAGTACCAGCTCCTACATGAAGTGTCAGTTCTTCGGTCTGAATCCCTTTATTATCTAAGGAAGAAAAAATAGTCGGGGTAAAATGCAAACCTGCCGTAGGTGCCGCCACCGAACCCTTTATTTTAGAATAAACCGTTTGGTAAGTTTCCTTGTCTTGCTCCTCCGTATCTCTATTTAGGTAAGGCGGAATCGGAAGTTCGCCCGCTTTTTCCAATATATCAGCAAAACAAAGCTCGGGATTGCCCCATTCAAAGCGGACTAAACTGCTTTCGCCGTAGTTTTCCAAGCGCTCTACCGTGCAAATAGCATCCCCTACCTCACAAGATAGTCTTCCTTCCTTCCAACGTTTGGAGTTTCCTATCAAACACAACCAAGTGCAGCTCTGATTCTGCATAAAAGACAGCGCATAATCGTTCGGTTCTTTCGGTTCCAGGCAGAACACTTCTATTTGTGCGCCGGTTTCTTTCCGAAAAACCATTCGCGCCTGAATCACTTTGGTATTATTAAACACCAACAAAGCATCTTCGGGAAGCAAATCCGCCAAGTCCTTAAATATATGTGCCGAAATCTGCTGCCCTTTATATACCAACAGCTTACTTTCATCTCTTTTCCCCAACGGATACTTAGCGATTCGTTCGTCGGGAAGGGAATAATCAAACTCTTCAATCGATATCTGTTGCGGTTGCTTCATTTATTTTTCTTTTCTAAGCCACAAAGGTAAAGTTAATTTACGAAACAACGTTCGCCCTTAGGTAATTTAGATTTACGATTTTGGATTTATTCTTTAAATAAAGCTTCTATTTTTTATCCCAATTCGATAGAATTGAATATTATTAACCGTAGGTAAAGCGCAGCGACCTACGGAATAAAAGATCTTCCCCAATCTATTAACCCTATGTTTGCCGTAACGTCCACGTTACGGTATGATAAAAACAAAGTTCTTGCTTTGTCGCAAGTGAAGACACTTGCTTTTAAAGAAATACCTATTTCTTCGACTAGGGGACATGCCCCAGTCATGTTCGGAAGATTTTATTTCGTTGATATTTACTTTGTTACAGCTGTT
>DAIPZW010000103.1:0-6411 GCA_036781965.1 Bacteroidales bacterium | reverse complement strand
ATCTTTGTGATGCTTAAAGAATAATATTATAGGTAACAGAGGTTACCCGATTTCTATTTCGGGCTTTTTTATGCTCCTAATAAAACTTTATAATGACGGTTGTCGACTCGTGACATGCACAGGTTACCTGTAATAATTGTTCTTTAAGCAGCGGGTTTGGCAACCGTTTTTTATTTGCCATTGTCATAAATGCTTAAAGAACATGAAAAAAAATCCACTTGGACAATTTCTGTCCCAAATTCCAAAAAGCGCTAAGGTATTAAGCGCAAAAGGATTCAGAAGAGAAAACAAAGAAGAGATTAAAATTTCCTACCTTTACGGAGGAGAAGTGTATAACTATTCCGTTGTTAAGGAAGGAGGTATGGTATGATTAATTTTGAAACTTCCTATGTTTTGCAAGTCTTACGTGCACTCTATTTAGATGCTCGCAAAGAAATCAAGAAGCGAGAAAAAGAAAACACGCCCATAGCCAAAGGAGATACTCTTTGTGATGTGAGTTATTATGCAGAAGAATTCAATATGAATTTGGTTATCAAGGAAGGAGGTATGGTATGAATATAGATCTTTCTCCCGATGTGATTAAAACACTCAAGGAAATTCAGCAGAGTGAATTGTTGATACCAATGATAACCAGTGCTGAAGATTTTATAATTGAAAATGCAGACGATGGAAATTATGAATCATGCTCGGAAGCTTTATCAAGTATTCAAGGGCTTAGAATAGTACGTAGGTTAATTGAAGGATTACAAATAAAAGAATGTTATGAGTGAAAATAAAAAAGAAGATAAAAGAAAAATATTGAGTGAAATGTCTATGGATGATGCACTCTTCCGTTGTGGCGAACTGCAGTTGGAATTTGAAGATACCTGTTTGCTCCTTTCCAAGAAAACGGATCCGGGTGAGTTAATGCGTGAACTCAATAATCCGCAAAGCAGTGCTTATCGTATTTATATGGAAGGAGTAGCAGAAGGGAATCTAGTTTTAATGGCTAACTTAGAATACAATGTGGGCGATCCGAAAGCAAAAGATGCTTATAAGAATTTATCGGCAGAACGAAAAAGACAAGCGATTAATAATAAATTAGATGATTTATTTGGAAAATAAATTTATTTCACTTATATTTGTGATGTTATGATTATACTTTGGATTATATACGCGCTGATTTGCATACCATGTGCATTAATTGCAAACAAAAAAGGATGTTTCTTGATAAACTATTTGGTTTGTCTTGGGGCTACTCCTTTATTGGGAATTCTTATCAATAAGATTAGTGAAAAATATGGTTGCTAATTAAAAATATAAACTGTTAAATTAAAAGTCCGGCAAATCTGTCGGGCTTTTTTTTGTCCTTTACCTTAACTGATAACTCTTCTATTTTCGCAGTAAATAATTATTGCGATGATTTCAGAAAACATTACCAAATCACAATTTATAGTGCAAGTGCTTGAACGGGATATTAATAATATCTATCGGGCGCAATTGCTTATTGCACGTAAAAATGTCTATATCAGAGGAAAAGATTTGAAGACGACCAAAAGAAGAGGAACGCTTATCGGAGAAAAATCCGGCGCGCTTCTCGAATCCCTTGAAAATCCTATCTATAAAATTCAGATGCAAGGAAGTAAACTTACCGTAACAGCTTCCATCGTGAAGCAATTGCGCTTTATGGATATGAAGCATTTGGGCAATTGGAAGATTTACAACAGACAGGTATGGGGAATCTTATACAACAACTCCTTGAAAGAAATTAAATACGGTTATGGTCAGCAGTTCCATGACTTAATCGGAGAAGCACTTCAACAAGCATTTTCACAACATAATCTTAAATAATGGCAAAGTTAAAAGACGATCATATAAGGTGGTATTTGGATTTGGACGCAAAAGGAGTTCAGGGAGAGATACAAAAATTGTCCGGTTCAATAGTAAAGCTGCAGAATGAAAATAAACATTTAGTCATGGAAATAGCAGCATTCAATACACAAATAAAAGAAACTGAAAAAGATATGCGCCGCTTGGAAAAAGCAGGAAAAGATCAAAGTGATCAATACAGGTATGCTTTAGAAACATATAATACTGCAAAGCATAATGTTGAAGAATATACGAATGCAATAAGAGAAAATAATAAAGTGATTGACGACAACACCAAGAAAATTGATGAATCCGTCAAAGCCATGAAGTTGGAAGATATGACGATGAACCAACTAAAGAAAAGAGCTTCCGAGTTGCGAACTCAACTAAATGCTACATCAAAAGCGGCGGATCCGGAGGGCTACAAAAAAACAGAAAAGGCTCTTAAGGATGTTGAAAAACAAATGGGCTCTCTGGGAGATAAAACTAAAAATCTCTGTGATATATTTAACACGATGAAAGGAGTTTTAGCAGCAACATTTGCAACAAAGGCACTTTCTAAGGTAAAAGAATGGACAAAAGCACTCATAGAGTTCACGAAGGAAGGAATCAAAATGGCTGCAGGCGCACAAGGCGTCGAATCTGCTTTTAGTCGCTTCGCCACTAGTAGCGATTTGAAAAGTTTAAGAGAAGACACCAAAGGACTGGTTAATGATCTTGATTTGATGAAAGCAGCTGTTCGTGCTGAAAACTTTAATATTCCATTAAATCAATTAGGAAAATTGCTTCAATTTGCTCAACAACGAGCCAAAGACACAGAGCAGTCAGTTGATTATTTAGTTAACTCCATTGTTGATGGAATAGGTAAAAAATCTGTACGAATTATAGATAATTTAGGGATATCCACATCCCGTCTTCAAGAAGAAATTAAGAAGACAGGAGATTTTGCTTCTTCAGTCGGGAAAATTGTAGATGAGGAAATGAGCAAAATTGAATCATCAATTGATACGGCAGCAGAAGCTGATCAGCGTAAGGCGGTTGCTCAACAGAATTTGCAATTGGCTCTTGGGAGGCGTTTTGTCGGAATGAAAGAAGGTTGGGATAAATTTGTTACCGGATTTCTTAATAGTCTTGCAAAAACGGTTGATCCGCAAAATACTGCAGTTGCTAGATTTGATGAACAGATAGATCGTGTTGCAACATTGGAAACAGAAATTCCAGGCTTGCTTGTTCGATATGAAGAACTAAAATCCAAAACCGAGTTAAACGCAGAAGAACAAGTAGAGCTTAATAAAATTATGAATTCTATTTCAGAAACAATACCCGGTGTTATTTCTGAATTTGATGATTATGGTAATATTCTGTCAATAAATACAGATAAGGTAAATGAATACATCAAGTCTCAAAGAGACATGTTGGAATATATGCATAAAGATGCTATTAATCAAATAAAAAAAGACATAAAGGAGTATGAAAAATTAATAAGAATTTACCAAACTAATTTAGCTATAGGTGGAGAACAAGTGTTTGTTGCAATGAACGCTCACGGTCCTTCCGAGACAAGATTTCAAGCGTATTCTCCGGATAGAATAGCGGAGTTAGAAAAGAATATTAGTAAATATTTAGGACTACTTCAGGGTGCAAAAGAACACCTTGATGAAATATCCGGGAAAAATGTAGAAGATCAAACCAAAGATAGAATTGCTTTGATTGAAAGCCGGAAGAAGTTCAACGAAATGAACCAAAAAGAGCTGAATGATTGGATTAAAGCCGAAGAAGCAGCAATAACAACGATAGCTTCATTAGGCAATGAAGTATTTTCATGGGAAAAAGGATTGACACCTGTCGAACACGCTATCGGAAGTATGATGAATAAGATGGGCATAGTTGATTCTAATAGAATGAAAATATTGCAAGAAGCACAGAAGATATATCAAGGAAACTTTTCTTCCGGAGGCGGTTCCGGAGATGATAAAAAGGCTCAAAGGGAATTGGAACGAATTGCAGAAGAGCAAAAACGAATCCTTTCCGACATGACTATTCAAATGAATATTGCAGCAAAAGCATATAACGATCGATTGAAAGAAGCCGGATTGTTTGGTATTGAATTAACCAAGCTTACACAAGAACAATTAGCTGAACGTTTGCGGTTAGATAAAGAATACCAAGATAAGCAAACTGAGATAGCATTAAAAGGAGAAGAAGACCGATTCAATAATGCCAAGAAGAAATCCGGAGTCGATGGCGATTCCACTCATTTTACCGAACAACAAAACAAAGTACTTGAACTTCTCCAACAGCAGCACGAAGCCAATACTCAGAAAATAAAAGACGACAGTGACAAAAAACAATTGGCTACTCAAAAAGCATACGATTCTGTCACTCTTGCTTCATTGCAGCAAAGTTATCAATCCCAATTAGAGGTAATTGAAGCTTCCCAAAAAGCAAAAATAATATCTCTTCAAACCGAACTTTCCGAAGGATTAATAAGCAGGAGACAATATGAACAAGAAATTGAGAACTTAGAGTCTGATTCTCTAGCCAAAAGAATAGTTGCTCAGGAAAATTATGTAGAAGCGCTTAAGTTATTGGTCAATCCGACTGAAGAGCAGCAAAAAGAACTAAAAGAGGCTGAAGGAGCATTACTTGACTTGCAGATACAATCCAATGATGAAAAGTTAAATCAGCAAGAGGAATTTGAGAAAAAGAAACAATCCATACGTGAGCAGTATGGACTTGTTTCTATGTCAGAGTCTTATGCTGCTGAATTAGAACTGCTCAAAGAGTCTCTTGAAGAAAAATTATTAACGGAAGAGGAATTTGAAGACGCAAAGCTTAAATTAAAATTAAAGTACGCTGCTGAGTATGCTCAAAAAGCAGCTGACTTCGCTTCTATGGCATCCGATGCAGTTTCTGCTTTAATGTCTGCAGAGACTGCTAATGTAGAAGCTAAGTATGATGCTGAGATAGCAGCAGCCGGAGACAATGCGGAGGAAGTAGAGCGTTTGGAGAATGAGAAAGCTCAAAAGAAATTGGATATTGAAAAGAAATATGCCGATGTCCAATTTGCCATAACGGCTGCCGAAATTGTAGCAAACACGGCTATGGCTATTATGCAAGCTTATTCTCAATTAGGTCCGATTGCAGGTTCTGTGGCAGCCGCTCTTATGGGAATAACAGGTGCTGCACAATTAGTAGCCGCCAATGCTCAACGTCAAAAAGTAAAACAAATGACTCTTTCCGGATCGTCGTCTTCCTCCGCTCCAAAGACCGGACAAATAACGGTTAAAGACGGTTTTGCCGATGGAGGTTCCAATACCGGAGATTATACCGATGGAGGCTATACCGGAGATGGTGGACGATATGATGTTGCCGGGATGGTTCCTTATCATCATGGAGAATATTTCGTCGCTGTTCCGGAAATGAAGAATCCGGCTGTTCAAGATCATGTCCGGGCAATCGATAGTATTCGCCGGAAACGAACAAACAAAAATCCGCTCCCTTCCGGATTTGCCGATGGTGGAGCAAATATGCCTTCTTCCGGAATCGATGGTTATCAGGCAGACAGAGAAACCAACCGAAAATTATTGACTCTGCTCAATGGGCTTATCAGCGGCGAGATTCCGTTTAAAACAAATTATGGTGTAACTGAACTTGAAGCTGCTCAACAAGACAAAGCTGACTATGAATCTAAATTTGATTTACCGCAATGAGTTTAAAAATAAAAAAAACAACCGGAGAAACATTTGATTTGCCGACTGATTATGTAATCGAGGGAGAAAAAACCAATCCTTTATTTACCAACAAGGGAAGTAAGACAGTCCCTATTCACTTCCCGAATACAGATAACAATCGAAAACTATTATTGAATGCAGAACGATTGGATAAATTGGAACGTCCGGACGGAACATTTCCGGTGGTGGTCGAAACAGGAGCAATACAACAATCCGGATTGATGGCAATAAATTCGGCGTTCAATGCCGGTATTGGTTTTGATGAATCAGAAATGTATAATAAGATGAGTCAAACCTATTTGAAAGATTTATCCAATCTACCTTCTTTATCCAAAGGGGGAGATACTTTAGATGAACGATTGGATAATTTATTGTCTCATCTTACCGCCGTGATGAAAGAGGAAGAGGAAGCGGATTATTTTGTCTTTCCGGTAATTTTAAATAGAGAAGTAACAGACGACAAAACGTACTTCATCATTTTAAATGAAGTTGATGTTATTTATGGCGGAGATATTCCCGAACCTTATGGAATAGCGGAATTAAAAGGGATTACCAATAGAATGATAGACAGGTATATTGATGGAGAAGAAGTAACATTGGATGCTCCTAAAGGATATGGCGTATCTCCTTTTATTAAAACATACAAAGTATTAGAGTTTATATTTGACCACTTTGGTTACACGATAGAGGAAAATCCATTCAAAGAACATCGGCAATTAAAAAAACTAGTGGTATTAAATAACGTCATGGATGCTGTTGTTACCGGAAGCTTATATTATAAGGATATGATGCCGGATATTACCATTCAAAGTTTCTTGGACGGCTTATA
>DAIPZW010000102.1:0-6482 GCA_036781965.1 Bacteroidales bacterium | reverse complement strand
TGTTATATTCGATGTCCGTGATTCCTTTGTTCATATCCACCGTCATTGCTCCGTTTTTATTGTAATAGTAATGATTACCTCCGGTATTGTCCCCAATAAACCCATCGGTCTGGTATCCGCTGTCGGTTACCTGCTTCAATTGGTTCCCGGTATAAGTAACCGTCAGGTTATCTATCAAAATGCCGCCCAACATCATTCCTGAATTAAGCGGAACCGAACCCCGACGTTTCAAAGAGGTGATATTACCCATCTTGTCATAAGTCATTTCTTCCCCAAGTTGGCTGATTGTAGCAAAACCCGAACCCGAAAAATCGGCAGACTTAGTCAAACGGTTTAGATTATCGTAAGTATAAATGAAGCCTCTCGTAGGAGCGCTGATAGTGCCACTGCCGGAGACTTGGTAATCCATCGCTGATATATTGCCATTATAAGAAGGAATATTGTTTTGGAAGGTTTCATTATAATACAGGTTCTGCTTAAACTCAGTCGAAGAGATTCCTTTCACCCAACCCCGAATATTGTAGCTATAAGTAATCGGCATCTTCTCTTTGTGAAGGGTTTTTGTCTTTACTCTGCCCAGCTCGTCATATTCCAACTTCGAAAGCGATAGCTGCGAATAAGTCCCTTCCTTGTATTTGGTTTCTATAAGGCGGTCGGCATGGTCATAGACATAAGTATAAGTTTGCTCCAAAGGATTCTCTTCAGTATAGTCATAATAAGCAGTCGTATGAGAGCTTTTCTTCCAAGTGGGCTTGCCCGTAAATGAATAATTGACATATTCTTTATCATAGCCCTCCAAGTGGTTCTTAGAAATACTTTGGATCATCTGCCCCTTCCTGTCATAATAGAAAACAGCAGGGAGTAAGGTATTATCTATCCCATCCAATAAAGCAGTCAGCATACCGGTTAGTCTTCCCTTAGCTGAAATCAGATCACTATCATTGCCATAACGTTTGTTTTCAAAGCCGGTAGGTGTTAAGTAATTATAAGGTGTGCCAAAATAAGAGATGTTCTTAAAGAGGTAATTGTCATAATAAAGAACTTGGTGGATACGAACACCACTAAGAGCACCTAAGCCTGATACCGAATACTTTACCGAAGAAAAATTTTCATTAAAGCTGTTCATATAAGTTGCCCTTACCACCGCAGAAAGCGAAGTGGGAGCATTTGTACAACTACCCTGCAACACGGTTCTGCCTAAAGCATCGGGAATGGAAAAACTCCATTCGCCTTTATCCCGTTGTTCACCGTCTTGCGAGAATATCAGTTGGTGGGCTTTATCATAAATATAACTAATGGGTTCAGCTCCGGGCAGTCTCTTCCAGATACAGCGGTTGTATTTGTCATATCTATAAGCATAAGCATAGTTTTTGATAGCAGCATTGTCTATATCCCAAGTCGCATTGCCCGATAAATTATCAGCTGCCAGAGGAGGTAGAACGAAACATAAATTACCGAAGTCATCATAAACATAGTAAGTATCATGCTTCACTTCATTATTCATTTGTCTTGTTAAGACTACTTGACCGAGTTTGTTTTTGAACTCATACATCACATTGCCATCTTCGTCGGTTAGTTTGGTAACATAGAGTTCGTTGCCTACGTATTCTCCGGTTTTCTTTAAGGAGGGAGTGTCATCACTTCCGACCACTTCATAATAATTACATTTAAATGCATCGCCGGAAGAATCATTGTTACTAAAATATTCTGTTTTTATTTTCTTTCCCTTAGTATACCAATCATTGCCCGGTCCATATTGCCCCACAATACGGCTGAAAGAATAACCCTCGTATTCCGTTTCAGAGAATGGACGTGTATCTCCACTATAACAAGAAGATGCTGAGGATCGATAAGTATTTGCAGAGACGTAAGCTCCGTTATTATTAGAAACTGAAACGGGCAACCAAGCTTTGGAATCTCTTCCCACTTCATCATATTCTACCAAACTGACTAAATCATTTTTAGTAGGAGTAAATCCTTTATAAACAGTTTCGACAGGGCGACCCAATCCATCGTAATAGCGGATAGAAGTAAGCGAATTTGATTTGTTTTCCTTCAAATAAGTGGTTGTCTTGATATAATTCTTGTCAGAAGACTGACCGTAAGTTGATCCGGCAAAACAAAGCAGAAAGAAGTATAATATAAATGATTGTTTCATGATTGTCATTTTTAGTTTCCTTGATAATTATATTGGTATTCTTCGATCACTTGTCCCGAGGCATCCTTGATTAATTTTAGCCGGTCGTTGGAATCATACTCGTAGTATAAAACATCTCCACCGGTGGTGCCTGTAACGGTTTTTAGTTTTCCCGAAGGGGTATAAGTATAAGTGGTTACCAGAGCACCGGAAAGAGCTCGTTGCAGGCTGCCGTCCACCAATTTGGTTTCATTAGGCGTTAGCTGTACAGATAAAGCATAAGGATCAATTTGAAAAACTGATTTAACAGCTGAATTAACCGCATCGAAAGTAGAGCCCTTGATTTCTCCAATCAGTTGTTGTCCTTTATAAGACCACAAGTAAACTGTGATTATCCCATCCTCTTCTTTGACAAGAGGGTTTCCGTAGATGTCGTAAGTAGGATGTTTTATGCGAGTCTCCAATGAATTATTTCCTTTGGCGGTTTCAATACTTTCAATATTGAAAAACTCCTTTTCTATTGGGGAATAATTTATTTTTTTTGTTGATGTTAAAGTATTATTTTGATACATTTTCTCACTCACTAATGCATTCAATAAATTCTGTTTTTTTATCCAAAGATAGTGATCGGTTGTAGCATTTATATCTGCTATGTATTGGTAGTTAGCAACAAGTTCTTGACCGGCACCTACTTTATTGTAATATTTTTTCTTCTTTTGTGAAAGAAAATCATAGTCATTATATTCAAAAAAATCTTCTTCAGTTACATTATCTGTTGTTGTTTTCTTATAAATCAAAGGGTGGGTTTTCAAATAGATTTTTTTAGTGAAACAACCTCCTTTCAATCCCATATAGAAAACCCCGTAGGGAGCGGTATTTGTACTTGTGTTAGAGCCTCCGGAAATAGATGGGCTTACCCCTCTGTAATATAAATGCTCATCGGATATTATTTCATCATTTGCATTGGAAATCACTTTCTCCTTTAATAACCCTCTTTTATGGGACTTGGACGATGTCCAGTTAACTTGACGACTGGCATATATGAAAATATTTTCTCTGGATAAAGAGCCTGGGTGGCATATCTTAAAGTTAGGACTTCCTATTTCATCCGGGTTGGATTTATAATCCGTGAATTTATAAACAATGCTAGAGCCATCCCCATATCTTTCCGTCACTTCTGAATAGCCTATATGTGGCTCTCTTACATTGTAGTTTTTCCAACTGGGATCATACTGAAAATAACCTTTTCCTATACTGAAGAAAGCAAAAGGAGGATAAAGAAGTAATGTCCCACTGCTTTTTTGACTACCTTCTTTATAGCTGTAATTTTTAATGATCTCTTTTTCGCCTGCTTTCGAAACAGATTTAATAGTTTTTATTCGAATGCCTCCGACCTTGGTATAATCAGTGGAGTTAATAACTACGTTTTCATTAAGAGAGGGGGAGTAATCTTGATAGTAGTTATAATTATCCAAGTTGATTTCAACACGTTTACTGTAATCATGGTCTTCAAAAGTCAATTCGGTATATCCTCCCGTTGGATAGGATATTTTTTTTAACGAACCTAATAAGCGACCGGTATTTAAATAGCCCCAAAAGTCAGTATTTCCGCTTGTGCAATCATAAACGTCGGTTATTTTGGAAATGACAGGATAACTTCCATGATTATAGGAAAAAGAATACTTACTCATACCTTCTTCATAAAAAGAGGAGAGAAATCGCCATTTCTCTTTCTTCTCATACTCAAACCGAAAAGTACGCTTATTTGTACCTTTATGTGTTATATTAACAGCATCCAATTGGACTCCCAACCTGTCATATGATGATGGAGTAGAAAAAGAACCACCATGTTTTTTTAAAGGATAATATCCATTGTAATCATAAAATCTATCACTGTCGCCCATTCCTGAATAAGAAAAATCTATAATTAATTCCCTATCGGGGATTTCAATCTTTCTTAACACAGGATAACTCAAAATCTGATATCCGTATGTTACGTCCAGTGATGTGGTATTGCCTTTATAATCAGGATCTAGATGCAAAGGGATAGTATAGCTTCCATTCATACTTACTTGTTTCGTATAATACATGTAGGAAAATAATAAGACTCGTCCATTGGGAGCTTCTATTTTATTTAAATGCCAGGCTGAAATAACAGGACGGATAATCTTGTTATCTTGTGTTATAGTCTGGGAGAATTCTAAATTTTCAGGCACATTCTGACTCGCCGATATCCAATAGTAATCTGAATCTATAGAATTTAGCTCATCAAGGAATTCATCAATCATTTCGTCTGTTGTCAAATCATCAAAATTTACATAGTCACTTAATTTTATCGAATCTCCTCCAAAATGATAAATATAACCGTCAGGGGTGGTGATCTTGATCCTGCTCCCATTTATCGTATTACCTCCATTGGTATAATATTGCGTCCCCAGTTCGCTCAAATCAATTTTTACTCCGGGTATATCACAAATAATTTCTCCTTCAGGCGTACACATAAAACGCCCTGAGTAGCCACCGAAATTAAATCGAAATAAATCCGGTTGAAAATCTTTGTAATCTTCATTCTGGAGTTTAAGCTCAACACAATGGGAGTAAGGATTGTCAGGGCATTTTGTATGCTTAAAATTATAGATATCATCTTTCGTATAATTTATACGTTTACTTGCTTCCCAAAGCCCCATATAATAAGAATTACCATCCTGGTATTTTTCAAAATCATCAGGAACCCCATAAACCTCGCGGGTAATAACTCCTCCCGCATTCAAAAACCAATTAAGACCCACTGTGCCCGAACGTCGTTCAAACATAAAACCATCGGAAGTGTAAACCAAAGATATAGACTTTTCAAAATCGCGATCATTGATAGTATAAACTGGAATGTCGAAGTTTACAGTGCCCGTATATAAGGATACAGGTACTTCGCCATAGCGAATAAAATTGGCTGTCTCTGGAGAAGAGTGTCCAAACTCTCCTTGTCCTTTTGCTGAAAAACATCCAAGAAGAAATACAAGTAAAAAGGTTAGTTTATGATTCATATTTATTTCGTTTTTATCGTTTCAAAATAACTTCATTAATTAATTTATCGTCCAACCAAATATCGAGGATATAATTATCCACAGGAAGAGTACCGATATCCAAATGGAAGATACAAGTGCCCTCGGAACGACTTCCTTCCTTGCGACCGATTTTCAATTGGCCCATCGTATTTCTAAGTTGAATACGAATATTATTTACCGACTTGGGCAAGTAAACCTCTATATCCAAGTCATACTTCGCCGGATTGGGATAAATATTGTAAGTCAATCCATACCAAGGATCATTATTCATTTCATTTTCCTCATTCTCTAATTCGTCTAATATTGCCAAATTCTCATCATCATCTTCTAGATAGTCATGTTCTTGAATCGGATAATAGAAAGCGGTGGTTAAGAATCCATAATCAAAACTGTTGCGAATTTGTTCCCAACAACGAATAGTTTCAAAGACAGGATACCGATAGCCTTTGGCATACCAACGAAATGTTTCGGTAATAAATAAGACAGAATCGGTTGATAAACGATAACTTATGCTATCATTAGTAAGATAAGGTGGAGAAGCATGTTTATCTGAATAAGTATGACTTACGGGTTTGGTATCTTTCGCCATTAGTTTTAAGGAGTGGGTACGAACCACATGGCGCAATGTATCTCCACCCGGAACAATCATCATCCCATAAGCGTCCATCTTAGTAGTAATCGTTCCCATCATATCCAATTCTAACTTATTTCCGTATTTTCCATGACCATAAAAATAATTCTCCATTTCTTTTTCATAAGTCATCGGGTACTCCAATATAAGTTCGGGCTGACTATTATCTACTTGTGTAGTTGGATTATAAAAGCCCCAAAGCAGAAGAGAATCATTCTCTAGAGTGTAATAATAGCGGAGATGTTGCTCAAAGCCTATAAGCAATGTGTCGTTATAACTAATATAGGATTGACGGTAACTGTCATCAACAGTACTCAACTTACTAAAATCCCAAAGAACATCCTCTCCCGTACGTCCCGGATCTTTGTATTCTACTTGTTGTTTGACAATCTCATCACCCGAACGATACATATTCAGTGATGATTCCAAAGAATGTTGTCCCTGCGCAACAAAAGAAAGTGAAGCACAAACAAAGAAAAGAAAAAGAGTTTTTACGTGAGTCATAATTTTATAAATTTATGATTGCAAAACTAAATAAAATAAAAAACAAACGCAAACTTTTATTAGAACATTTCAGTTGAAAGAAAAATGCATTTCAAACATTCTATAAATCAACCAATTAAGTATATCCGAAAAAATAAACTTTATTTTT
>DAIPZW010000101.1:1528-6504 GCA_036781965.1 Bacteroidales bacterium | reverse complement strand
GGTAATACTGTTGAAGAGGATTAAGAAGAGTAAAGAAAAAGTTTAAACCAGTTCTAATTAAGGCTGTCCAAAAGAGGGCAGCCTTAATTGCAAATAATTTTCCGTTTTTAATTATTTATTTAGATTGATTTTTCAATCTCCCAAACAAAGGCATGCAAGCCTAAGAATTCTTTTTCTTGATCTAATTCTTTTAATCCTTTAAGTAAAGGTTCAACCTTTTCATCAGGAATAACGGTAAGTATGGACGAGTTAAGAGATGGCCAAGCATGGTCTCCATAGTGGGGCTCTCCTTTTTCATTTCCTCTTCCTTGCATTTCGTCCCACATGGAAAAGCCACGGATACTTAAACGATCCAATATTTCAATTACTTTTTCTTTCAACGCCTGGTTGTATGGAATAAATACAGCTTTCATTATCTTCTTTTTTTATTTCCGTATAATTTTCTGAATGATTTTCTCTTTCCTTTCACACCATTTGATCCAAAGATAGAATACATGGCAGGAACATATACTAAGGTAAGAATGGTTGATAGAGTAATACCTCCTACGATAGCAACTCCTAAAGGTTGCCACATTTCAGCTCCTGTTCCCCGAGGTATAGACATCGGAAGCATACCCAAGATAGTTGTACAAGTAGTCATAAGAATAGGACGTAGCCTGCTTCTGCCGGCATCGATAACAGCTTTGTCAATAGACATACCTCGTTCTCGGTTTAAGTTGATATAATCCACAAGTACAATACCATTCTTTACTACAATACCAATCAACATCACTATACCAAGCATACCCATAAGACTAAGAGGTTGTCCGGTAATCATTAACGCCAACATTACTCCCGCTAATCCGAAAATAAGAGAGATAATAATAATGAACGGATAAGTCAAAGACTCGAACTGGGCTGCGATAACAATATATACCAATATTATGCACAATAGCATTAATAGACCTAAATCTGCATTTGTTTCTTGTTGATCTTCATAAGATCCGCCGATACGTATCCCGATTTCGGAAGGAATAGTATCATCTTCTTTTAGTTCATTCAAAACAATTTCTACGCCAGCTATTACATCACTAAGAGCTTCTCCATAGATAGAGCCAGTGACGGTATTAACCCGCTGACGGTTTTTACGATCTATTTGAGGCAAAGAACTTCTTTCTACAACTGTTCCTAATTCTTTTACGCGAATTGCTTCGCCTTTATTGTTGTAGACAACAATGTTTTCTATATCTGTAATAGATTGTCTATGATCTTCATCATAACGCACAACGATATCATATTCTTCCCCATCTTCACGATAAAGCGAGGCGGTAAGTCCATTGAACCTATTTCTAATATAATTA
Organism: Bacteroidales bacterium; assembly: GCA_036781965.1. Lineage (GTDB taxonomy): Bacteria > Bacteroidota > Bacteroidia > Bacteroidales > Azobacteroidaceae > Azobacteroides. The sequence goes on along the minus strand of DAIPZW010000101.1, from coordinate 5,164 downwards.
GATACAGTTGCAGAACTTAATCCTTTTTCTGCTAATTTAGTACGATCAAAATCTACTTGATATTCCTGCCGATATTCCTGCCGGCTGATAGTCAAGTCGCGCAATCCTTTAACTTCTGCTAATTTTACGCGTAAAGTTTCTGCAATTTTATCTGTAATTACTAAGTCATGACCATATATTTCAACATTCACAGTACTTGCTCCTGTTCCCATTCCTCCTTGTTGCCCACCGGGAGTAACTACGTATTTATAAAGCTCCGGCATATTGTCTAATTCCTTACGCAATTCGTCCGAAATATCATAAATAGATTTGTTTCTTTCTCCTTGATCCACTAATCGTAAACGGAAAGAAGAGTAGTTTGTTCCGTTGGTTTGCATGGCTTGATAAGTATTCTCTTCATCAGCTTGTCCTACTGTAAATGTACGGACAAGTACTTCATCTGAATATTTTGTTTCGATAATACTATCAATGTGAAGTGCAAGTGACCTTGTAACTTCTGTTCTCGTCCCTGCCGGAGTATACATTTCCAATGCAATTTGTGCATTGTCGGCAGCAGGCATAAAATCAAACTTTATAAGGCTACAAGAAGGTACCATGATTACAACAAAGAGAAGAATACAAATGGTAAATGTTTTCCAACGATGGCGAACGCAAGCGTTAACTACACGACTATACCATTTATCCAATCTGTCTAATCCGTTTTGTATAGGATGGTAAAGTTTATCAAAAAACTTCCCTTGTGTATTGGTTTGACGAAGTAATCTGGAGCACATCATTGGTGTTAATGTCAAAGCTACAATAAGAGAGGTGGTAATCATGATGGTAACCATCCAACCTAATTGACTAAACATTACACCCGCTAAACCTCCTGTCATGGTCAAAGGCAAGAATACTGCAATAATTGTAAGTGTAGAAGCCATAACAGCCACACCTACTTCATTTGTTGCATGAATAGCAGCTTGTTTAGGATCACTTCCTCGTTCAATATGTTTCGTTATATTTTCCAATACCACAATTGCGTCATCCACAACCATACCAATAGCAATTGTAAGAGAAGATAAGGTGATAATGTTCAAACTACCTCCTATTCCCATCAAATAAATAAAAGATACGATCAAAGAAATAGGAATAGCAATGAGAACAATAAATGTAGCTCGCCAGCGTCCTAAGAAAAACATTACTACAATAACTACGAAAACAAGAGCTAAAGCTATAGTTTCAATTAGAGAATCAATTGAATTTTCAATAAATTCGGAAGTGTCCATTACTAATGAAACTGTGATGTCGGGAGGAAGTGTTTTTTCCAGTTCCGGCATCATGTCCCGAATCGTTGAAGCAATATTTACAGTATTAGCTCCTGATTGTTTTTGTACAAGGATAGTGGCTCCTTTTACTCCATTGGTAAAAGCTTCTTGTACTCTAGATTGGATGGTATCGTTTACAGTAGCAATATCTCTCAGAAAAATACTTCTGTTATCATGACTTCCTACAATAACATCAAGTAAATCACTACTATCTTTAAACTCCCCTTCTATGCGAAGAGCATAAGTAGTTGCTCCTACATCGAAAGTTCCACTCGAAACGTTTAGGTTTTCTTGAGCAATAGCGCTTCCTACTCCTTCAATAGTAAGATTGTATCCTTCCATTTTACCCGGTTCCACATTTACCTGTACTTCGCGTTGAGGTGCACCGGAAACAGTAACAGCACCTACGCCATTCACGCGATTCAAAGGATTGACAATTTTGTCATCTAGGATTTTATATAGAGCGTTGATGTTTTCAGTTGCTGTAGCTGAATAAATAAGTACAGGAATCATATCAGTACTAAACTTCACAATAATAGGATTGGTTACATCATCAGGTAAAGAAGATTTAACCATTTCTAATTTATCCCGGACATCGTTTGTAATTAAGTCCAAATCAGTTCCCCAATCAAATTCCAAAATGACTAAAGACATATTGTCTTTGGATTGAGAAGTGATGTTTTTTAAGTTTTCCGTAGAGTTTAATGTGTTTTCAATCGGACGAGTAACATTAGTTTCAATATCCGAAGCACTTGTTCCTGGATAAGCTGTAATAACGGTTATCATGTTCGCCTCTATTTCTGGATATAAGTCAACCGGAAGCCTTGTGTAAGAAAAGATTCCTATAATGGCAATGCCGACAAATATTAGGGCGGTGGTAATTGGTTTTTTAACCGCGGTGGAATATAGACTCATATAATCTATGAATTATAAAATTAATTAATTATGAATGATGAAAAAATCATTATTCGTTGATAACCTCAATCTGACTTCCGTCAATCAATCGGGTTTGACCGGCTGTTACTACTTCATCGCCTGCCGAAGCTCCGGATAGAACTACTACATTTTCTCCAATACGAGTTCCTAAAGTAACTTTACTGTAGCGTACTTTATCTCCATCTACAATATAAATATAGCGGTCATTAGATCCGGATTGTTTTACTACAGCAATATCCGGAAGTATTACACGGTCATTGTCTCCTAAGTTTAATGTTACTCTAGAATACATTCCCGGAGCCAATTTATTATTTTTATTGTTTACTTCAATCTCTACTCCAAAGGTATGAGTAGTAGCATCAACCGTCGGATAAATCAAGGAAACCTTTCCTTCGAAAACCTCATCGCCATAAACATCAACTGTAATATCCACCGACATTCCTTTCTTTACTATAGGGAAATATTTTTCAGATACATATACAATCGCTTTTAATGGATTTAATTTTTCAACCACAAGAATAGGTTGTGCTCCATATACATCTCCACTATCATAATTACGTTCGGTAATTATTCCTGTAATAGGACTGCGAAGAGTTGTGTTGTTCTTTGTATCAGCAATAGCAGATTCTAAAACTTCTATTTCTGTTACTATTTGATCTACTTGTTGTTGGGCAATACCTCCTACTTTTAATAGTTCAGCATATCTTTCATGATCTTTTTTCAAGCTATTCAATCGAGACACTTGTTGATCCAGATCATGAGGTTCCATTTTTGCTAATGCTTGACCTTTGCTTACTCTATCACCTACTTCTACATAAATAGTTTGAATACGTCCGCCTCGAGCAGGTGCAATTTTATTCTTAACATCCGATTCAATGTTTGCTGTATAAGATACATTATCTTCAACTAATTGCTGAATCGCAGTAGCCGTTTTAACTTTTACGGCAGCAGCTTCAGTGATAACTTCTTGTTTTTTGTCTCCGCAAGAGGAGAAAAGAAAAACAGAATAGAGAATAGTCGTAAAGATTTTTAATAGGTTTTTTGTTTTCATATTTATATTATTTTTTATTGTTTATTGTTTTCTACGATAATTGCAGGTTCGATACCTAAGGTTTTATCTAAATCAGCTTTAGAAGCTAAGAAGTTATATATAGCTTGATTATATGCCAAACTTGCTTGAGTTAAACCAAGTTGAGCGGAATTTACTTCTAAAAGAGTAACCATTCCCGTATCATATAGCTTTTGAGAAATTTCATATCCTTTTTGGGCTTGAGCTACAACATCTCTGGTTGATTCTACTTGCTCGGCATAGTTTACCATATTATTCATATTACTTGTTACGACAAGTTCAAGATTACGTTCGATGTCTTCCCGTTGCCATTCCATTTGTTGCAAA